>NZ_JBHYIQ010000093.1:15249-40035 GCF_042739895.1 Amycolatopsis sp. NPDC059021 | reverse complement strand
CGCTCTCCCTCCACCTCGCGGGGGCGCCGCGGGCGGGCGAGACAGTCCGCCCCCTCCCCCCACTCCCCGCGCCCCCCAACCCGGGAGTGCCCTGACCTGCAGGAAGAGAGCAAGGGACCTTTGCTAACGTCCTTGAGCACGCCAATGATTAGCGCACTAAGCGATGTTAGTAAAGGTCCCTCGCTCCCCTCCGGCGATAGCAAAGGTCCCTTGCTCCCCCGGTGACGTTCCCCCAGCGACGGCCGGGGTGTCATCGACGGCGGAACCTCTCCGCGAGCGCCGGGTCGTTCTCCCACCACAGGCCGCCCGACGGCGCCTCGCCCGCGGCGCCCTCCTCGTCCAGCCGCGCGTCCACCTCGCGAGCGCGGCGCTCGTCGTCACGGGCCCAGCGGATGATCAGGGCGCCGACGAACGGGAGGCCCGCCAGGTCGCCGCCGATCCACAGCACGCCGGCGCCGATGATCTGGTCGGTCCTCGGCTCCGGTCCCCAGTTCCGGTGCAGCGCGTCGTAGTGCGCGGGCGCGAGCAGCGGGCCCAGCCAGAGGACGAGGCCGAGCGCGCCGTCGAGGATGACCTCGGCCAGCGAGATCCATACCGACACCAGATGCGAGTCGTCGCGCGGGGTCGGGTCGAGCTGGATCCGTGTCCAGAAGTAGCCGAAGCCCGCGAGCACCAGCAGCAGCCGGACCAGGGCGTCCACAATGGACGAGTCCAGCGTCAGCTCGTACAGCGGCGTCAGGTAGATCAGCAGGGGCGGTGCCGCCAGCATCGCGGTGACCACGAGCGGGAACGTCAGCCCCCGCGCGAAACGGCCGCGGCCGAAGCGACGCAGCCCGGCCACGACCGGAGCGGGCGCCGAGCGCAGCAGCAGGGTGATCGGCGCGCCCAGCGCCAGCAGCAGGGGCGCCACCATCAGCAGCACGATGTTCTGCACCGCGCGCACCCAGAACAACGTCGTGTCGTACACCGCTAGGAACGAGCAGGTGACGAGAACGATCGTGGCCAGCCCGGAGAGGAACGCCGCGGTGCGCCCCGGCGGCCAGGTGGACTGCCGCCGGACGGCGCGCAGATACAGCACCGCGAGGACGAGCACGACGAGAACGGCCGGGACGTCCAAGGTCCAGGCCGTCACCATCCGGCCACCGGTGAGCGGCTCGAGCACGGAATTCGCTGCGATATCGATACCCCAGTGTCGGCTACTATTCATCTGCGGGACACACCGGGTTCAGACCGAGAAAAAGATCAAGCTGCCGATTCCGGCAACCACACAGTAAATGGCGAACGGCGTCAAAGTGCGCGTTTCAAAATATTTCACCAGAAAACGGACAGCGATGTACGACGCGATTCCGGCGACGACGCTGCCGACGAGCGCGGGCCCGAGCGACGCCTGGTTCTCCGGCCGGAACAGCGAAGGCATCTTCAGCACACCGGCGGCGAGGATCACCGGGGTCGCGAGCAGGAAGGCGAACCGTGCGGCGTCCTCGTGGTTCAGCCCGCGCCGCAGCCCGGCGACCATGGTGATGCCGGAGCGGCTGATACCGGGGAACAACGCCAGGATCTGAGCCGAGCCGATGAGCATCGCCTCGCCGATGCGCAGCTTCGACAGGCGGGCGTCGGAGGCCTGCTCGACCGAGACGGCCCGCATCACCATGGTGTCTTCGGCGGAGAAGTCGATCGTCTCCTCGGACCGCGAAACCGCAGGTACCTCGGACTTCCGAGGCCGGGAGAAGCGCTCCGCGGCGTAGAGCACGCCGCCGTTGAGCGTGAGGAAGATCGCCGCCGGGACGGGCTTGCCGAGGAAGTCGCGCAACAGCCCCTCGAACAACAACCCGGCGAGCCCGACCGGGATCGTGGCCAGCACCAGCAGCCACGCGAGCCGCTGGTCGGCCGTGCGGATCTCGCGATGCCGGATCGACGTCCACAGCCCGGCGATGATCCGCACCCAGTCGCGCCAGAAGAAGATCACGAGCGCGAGCGCGGTCGCCACGTGCATCGCCACGAGCACGGCGAGATACGGCGAATCCTTGCCGATGCTCAGATCCTGACTCCATTGCCCGCCGACCAGCGCGGGCAGCAGGATGCTGTGCCCGAGACTGGACACCGGAAACAATTCCGACACCCCTTGCAAAGCGCCGACGACAATCGACTCGACGTAGGTAACCGCGGACATTCCGGGCCTCTCCGATGTGCATCAGGACAATTCCCCGAAAAGAAAGTACCGAGCGCCGTGTTAACCCACGGCAAGGACCCCGCCCAGGCCGTAACACTTCTCACGGTTCACATACATGAACATAAAACACGTACTTGACTCTCGTTCGGCGGGTGACCTAGCGTCTACGGCACGCCGCGAAACCCACCTTTCGCCCCTCGGAGTGGAGGAACGAGATGCGTGTTCGTGAGCGGATTCTGGCCACCGCGGCAGGAACCGTCGTACTGCTGTCCCTGCTCACCCCGGCCGCGTCCGCCGCGACGGTCAAGGTCGCGAACTCCGCGGAACTGAAGAAGGCACTGTCTGCGGTGACCCCTGGAACGACGATCGAACTGGCGGCGAACACCACGTTCACCGGCAACTTCAAGGCCGACCGCAGCGGGACCGAGAGCGGGCGCATCACGCTGACCGGCCCGCGCAGCGCCGTGCTGTCGGCTTCGGGTGGCCGTACGTTCGAGCTCACCGGCAGCTTCTGGACGCTGTCCGGGTTCTCGGTCACCGGCGGTCAGAAGGGCGTGATGGCACTGGGGGTGCACAACACGGTGGTCGACGGTCTCAAGGTGTCCGGGATCGGGCACGAGGCCATCCACTTCCAGCACGGCAGCACCGACAACGTCGTGCAGAACAACGAAATCAGCGACACTGGCCGCGAGTACGGCGGCTACGGCGAGGGCGTCTACTTCGGGTCCGCCAAGAGCAACTGGCCGGGCGGGCAGCCCGACCGCAGCGACCGCAACAAGGCGCTGAAGAACAAGATCGGCCCGAACGTCCGCGCCGAGGCGATCGACGTCAAGGAGGGCACCACCGGCGGTGAGCTGCGGGGCAACACCTTCGACGGCACCGGCCAGAGCGGGGAGAACTACGCCGACAGCTTTGTCGACATCAAGGGCAACAACTACGTGATCGCCGACAACAAGGGCAGCAAGGTGTTCGTGCACGACGCCGAGTACGGCGGTTACGAGGTGCACGTCCAGCTGGACGGCTGGGGACAGAACAACACCTTCTCCGGCAACGTCTCCGACCCGCAGTCGCAGTCCGCCTACGGCTACTACGTGGTGAAGGCCGCCCAGGCCACCACCAAGGTCTGCGCGAGCAACAAGGCGACCAACGCCGGCAAGGGATTCGCGAACGTCACCCCGGCAGCGGGGTGCTGACGCGATCGAAGACCGGGGGCCCGCTCAGCCCGGCGGCGGGGGCGGGCCCCCACCCTTCGTCTCACCGTCCCGCTCGGGCACAGTGAGGCCATGGACGATCTCTATCCGCCGCTGGCCCCGCACGCCCAGGGCCTGCTCGACGTCGGCGACGGCCACCGGATCCACTGCGAGCAGGCGGGCAACCCGGAGGGCAAGCCGGTCGTGGTGCTGCACGGCGGCCCCGGCAGCGGGATCGCGCCGCTGACCCGGCGGCATTTCGACCCCGAGGCCTACCGGATCGTCCTGTTCGACCAGCGCGGCGCCGGGCGCAGCACCCCGCACATCGGCGAGGACGACGTCGATCTGGCCACGAACACCCTGTGGCATCTGGTCGCGGACATGGAGTTGCTGCGGGAACGCCTCGGCATCGACCGGTGGCAGGTCTTCGGGGGTTCATGGGGCGCGACCCTCGCGCTCGCCTACGCGCAGAAACATCCCGACCGGGTCAGCGAAATGGTGCTGCGCGGGGTGTTCACGGTCCGGCGCGGCGAACTCGACTGGCTCTACGGGGGTGGCGCGGCGAACCTGTTCCCGAAGGAATGGGACGACTTCCTGGCGCCGTTGCCCGAGGACCGCCGCGACGATCCGCTCGCCGCATACGCCGAACTCGTCTACGACCCCGACCCCGCGGTGCGCGAACGCGCCGCCCTCGCCTGGAGCGTCTGGGAGGGGGCGACGGTTTCCCTGTTCCCGCAGGAATCCTTCGTCCGCCAATACTCGGACTCGAAGTTCGCGCTGACCTTCGCCCGCCTCGCGCTGCACTACTTCAGCCACGGTGCTTGGCTCGAAGAAGGGCAGCTCATCCACGACGCAGGCAAGCTCGCGGGCATCCCCGGAGTCATCGTCCAGGGCCGCTATGACGCCGTATGCCCGCCCGCGACGGCGTACGCCCTGCACCGCGCCTGGCCGGGCTCGGAACTGCGGTTGCTCGAAGGCGCCGGGCACGCGGTGAACGATCCCGGGGTGCTCGCGGCGCTTCGCGAAGCCACCGACGGGTTCCGGAGCCGCGTGAGCTGAAGGGGACTTTCCTCGCGTCACATGCGACGAAAGTCCCCTTCAGCTCATCCGGTGAGACGAAAGTCCCCTTCAGCTCATCCGGTGAGACGAACGTCCCCTTCAGCCCAGTTGGAGGGCGAGCCAGAGTTCGGCGCGCACGCCCGGGGAGTCCAGCGACCGGCCGGTGAGTTCCTCGACCTTCCGCATCCGGTTGCGGAGAGTGTGCCGGTGGACGCCGAGGCGCGCGGCGGCGTTGTCCCAGTGCCCGTGGTGTTCGAGCCAGCAGCGCAGGGACTCGACGAGATCGCCGCGCCCGGTCTCGTCGTGCCGCCGCAGCGGGGCGAGCATCCTGCCCGCAAACGCTTGCGCCACACCCGGTTCGACAAGCTCCAGCAGTCCCGCGCCGACGTGGTCGGCGTGTCGGACGAGCAAGACCCGTTGTTCCTGGGCCGACGAAGCCGCGTGCGTGGCCTGGTCCACCGCGGTCGCGAAGTCCACAAGGGACACTCCATCGACGAGCCCGCCGTGCAGGCCGCCGATCCGTGCCGCGACGGCGAGCACCTGTTCCTCTTGGCGCGCTGCCCCGAAGACCAGCACCGTAGACCCCGAATGCGCGAAGAACACGTGCTCGGCGACGGTGTCGGCGTCGGCGTCGGCGTCGGCGTCGGCGTCGGCGTCGGCGTCGAGAGTGTCGTGCAGCGTCCGCCGCGCGGCGGACGGGCCGACGAAGGCCAGCACCGACCACGGCGGCGCGGGCGCGCCGCCCCACACCGTGGTCATCACGCCGAGGGCGAGTTCGCTCTGGCGCTGGACGAGGAGCTCGACCAGTCCGGTACGCAGCTCGCGCAATGCCGCGCTCTGCGTACGATTCTGTTCCAGGGCAAGGGAAAGCAGGGACACCGCGGTGTTGACGATGTGCTGCCCCGCGGTGTCGAGCGGCCCCTCGGTGCCCACCGCGAGCACCCCGCGCGTCCTGGTGTCGAGCGTCTGCAGCGCGACCTCGTACTCCCCCAGCGCCGTCAGCCGCGTGCCCGCTCGGAGGTGTTCCAGCTCGTCGCGCAAGCCTTCGGCGTGCCCGCGAGCCGACGCCGGAGCGGCCTCGGTGACGGCCCCTGAGGCGTCGAAGAGCACCACCCAGCCGTCGACAAGCCGCGCCAGCTTGCGCACGACCCCGCCCACCCCGGACTTCCCGACCGCTGTGCGGGTCAGCTCCTGCTGACCGCGTCCGGTGCGGACCAGCGCGGCGTACTCGTCGGCGGCGACCGCGCGGGAGACGGCGCGGGTGATCGCGATGAACGGCGTCCGCCTCGGCACTTCCAGCAGCGGCAGGCCGACCTCGGCGGCGGTGCCGACCAGCGCGCGCGGCACCTGCTCGTGGCTCAGCCCGACCCCGAAGCCGACCCCGGCGACACCGGCGTCGACCAGCCCGCGGACGTAGGCGGGCGACGTCCGTTCGTCCAGCGCGAGGCCCGTGGTCAGCAGGAGCTCACCGCCTTCGAGGAAGGCCTGCGGATCGGTCAGCTCGGTGGGGTGCACCCAGCCGATCGGGCGATCGAGCGCGGCTTCCCCGGCCAGCACCCGCAGGCCGAGCGAACGCTCGGCGGCCAGGCCGCGCAGGGTGAGTGCCATAGTGTCCAATTCTAACTCTGGAATTGGACAGTTCGGCCAGCTGACGCCGGGCCGTCGCGGTCCCATGCTGAGAACGCATCCATCCCCGCGACGCAGGAGTCAGCCGTGACCGTCACCGAGGCCGGGCCGCAGGCCCCGGCGCCCCAGCAGCGCAGGCTGCGCACCGAGATCCCCGGCCCCGCCTCGCGTGAGCTGCAAGAACGCCGCGGCGCCGCGGTCGCCGCGGGCGTCAGCTCCGTACTGCCCGCCTACATCACCTCGGCCAGCGGCGGGCTGCTCACCGACGCCGACGGCAACGTGCTGATCGACCTCGGCTCCGGGATCGCCGTTACCAGCGTCGGCCACTCCGCGCCCGCCGTGGTGGACCGCGTCCGCAAACAGGCGTGCTGGTTCACCCACACGTGCTTCATGGTTACCCCGTACGAGGGTTACGTGGAGGTATGCGAGGCGCTGGCGGAGCTCACGCCCGGCGATCACGCGAAGAAGTCGGTGCTGTTCAACTCCGGTGCCGAGGCGGTGGAGAACGCGGTGAAGATCGCCCGCGTCGCCACCGGCCGCCAGGCCGTCGTCGTGTTCGACCACGCCTACCACGGCCGCACCAATCTCACCATGGCACTGACCGCGAAATCCGTGCCGTACAAGCACGGATTCGGCCCGTTCGCGCCGGAGATCTACCGTGTTCCGGGCTCGTACCCGTACCGCGACGGGCTCTCCGGCGAGGAGGCGGCACGGATCGCGATCGACCGGATCGCCAAGCAGATCGGCGGTGACCAGGTCGCGGCGGTGGTCATCGAGCCGATCCAGGGCGAGGGCGGGTTCATCGAGCCCGCGCCCGGCTTCCTGCCCGCGCTTTCGCGGTGGTGCACCGAGAACGGCGTCGTGTTCATCGCCGACGAGGTGCAGACCGGGTTCTGCCGCACCGGCGACTGGTTCGCGTCTTCGCACGAAGAGGTCGTGCCGGACCTCGTCGCCACGGCCAAGGGCATCGCGGGCGGACTGCCGCTCGCCGCGGTGACCGGCCGCGCCGAACTGCTCGACGCCGTCGCGCCGGGCGGGCTCGGCGGCACCTACGGTGGCAACCCGATCGCGTGTGCCGCCGCGCTCGGCTCGATCGAGACCATGCGGAACGAGAACCTCGCCGAATCGGCGCGGCGGATCGAAAACACCGTGCTCCCTCGACTGCGCGCGCTCGCGGAGGAAACCGGCCTCATCGGCGACGTCCGTGGACGCGGTGCGATGCTCGCGGCCGAATTCGTCAAGCCCGGTACGAACGAGCCGGACGCCGAGGCGACCCAGCGCATCGTGAAGACCTGCCACGCGGCCGGCGTCGTGGTGCTGACCTGCGGCACGTACGGCAACGTCGTCCGCCTGCTGCCGCCGCTCTCGCTCTCGAACGACCTGCTCGACGAGGGTCTTTCCGTTCTCGAATACGCAATCCGCTTGGAGGCCTCCCGATGAGCACCGCTGTTCCATTGAGCACTGCTGTTTCGTTCTGGGTCGCCGGGAAGCCGGTAACGAGCGACGCGACCGCCGTCGTCCGGCATTCCTTCGACGACAGCGAGGCTGGTGTCCACTTCGTACCGTCCTCTTCGGACATCGAGACCGCGGTTCAGGCCGCGCACGAGGTCACCGAGGAGTTCGCGACGCTGCCCGCACACGTGCGAGCGGGCGCGTTGGACCACGTGTCCCGAACTCTGGGTGAGCGGTCCGAAGAGCTGGCTCAGCTGATCACCGCCGAGTCGGGGAAGCCGCTGAAGTGGGCGCGCGGCGAGGTCGGGCGCGCGGTGTCGACGTTCCGGTGGGCGGCCGAGGAGGCGCGGCGTTTCTCAGGCGAACTGCAGCGGCTGGACACCGACCCCGGCGGCACCGGGCGGCTCGCGCTCGTCCGGCGGGTGCCGCGTGGCCCGGTGCTCGGCATCACGCCGTTCAACTTCCCGCTGAACCTGGTGGCGCACAAGGTCGCCCCCGCGATCGCGGTCGGCGCGCCGATCGTGCTCAAGCCCGCGCCCGCGACGCCGCTGACCGCGCTGGCACTCGGCGAAATCCTGGCATCGACCGATCTTCCGGCCGGGAGCTGGTCGATCCTGCCGACGGACAACGAGGCCGCGGCCGCGCTGGTGGCCGACCCTCGCCTGCCGGTCGTGTCGTTCACCGGCTCGGTGCCGGTCGGCTGGGGCATCCGCGACAGCGTGCCGCGCAAGCACGTCGCGCTGGAACTGGGCGGGAACGCGGCCGTGCTCGTCTGTCCCGATTGGACGGACCTGGACTTCGCGGCGCAGCGGATCGCGACGTTCGCGATGTACCAGGCAGGCCAATCGTGCATCTCGGTGCAGCGTGTGTACGCGCACGCCGATGTCTTCGACGCGCTTCAGGAGAAGGTGCTGGAGCAGGTCCGCGCACTCGGGACCGGTAACCCGCGCTCGGACGGCGTCGACGTCGGGCCGCTGATCAACACAGCCGCCGCTGCGCGCGTGGAGTCGTGGGTCTCCGACGCGGTCGCGGCCGGTGGCTCGCTGCTCCTGGGCGGCTCCCGCGACGGCGCGACCGTGGAGCCGACGGTGCTCGCGGGCGTGCCGGAGGACGCGTCGGTGATGGCCGAGGAGGTGTTCGGCCCGGTGGTGTCGCTGACGCGGGTCGAATCGGTGGACGAGGGCGTGCGGCTGATCAACGACTCGCGGTTCGGGCTGCAGGCGGGCGTGTTCACCCGCGACCTGCCGACCGCGTTCGACGTCTCGGCGCGGCTGCGCGTCGGGGGCGTGCTGGTCGGCGACGTGCCGAGCTTCCGGGCCGACCAGATGCCCTACGGCGGGGTCAAGGACTCCGGCGTCGGGCGGGAGGGCCCGGCGTCGGCGATGGCCGACTTCACCGAGGAGCGTGTCACGGTGCTGACGGGCCTGACGCTCTGATCTTCGGGGGGCATGCCGTCAAGGCCACCTTGCGGGCGTCTGACGCGAGGTGGCCTTGACGACGTCCGGAGGAGAGGAGCAAGGGACCTTTGCTATCGTCCGGTGGCGCACGATCGATTAGTGCACTAAGGAACGTTGGTAAAGGTCCCTTGCTCCCGTACCTGCCAAGTTGAGCGAGTCAGGACGTCGAGTATGCATCGACGGTGCGATCATCCCGTGGAGCTTCGCCGTCGCCGTAGTTCCTCGACGTCACGCCCGAGAGCCTGGCCGGCAACCGCGTCATCCTCCGCAGGCGCCTGAGGGGCCTCGCTTTCGCCGGCCTCACCTTCCCGGACCACTGTGGTGGATGCGGCGACGGAGCTGATGACTCCGATCACGAAGAAGATCACGGCAACCACCCACCAGACCGCGGGGTCGTCCCAGAGATCTTGGCTTGCCGATGCGCCCGCGTCCTCGCCGGAGCCTGACGACTCCTCCTTCGCGGCCATGGCCCCTACGAAGGCGCCGAAGGCGAAGAACAGCGCACAGAAGAACAGAACGCCCGCCGAGACTCGGTCACGAGGCGACATACAGCGATGAACTCGTTTACTTCTGACGCGCCCGCTCCCTGCGGGCAATTCAGCGTTGAAGGTGGTCGCTCTGAGCACCCTCGCTATCCACGAGCGGCACCCACCACGGACTGGTCTGTCACTGTCGTCCCCCATAGCCGTCACAAGGGACATTGTCCTCGCACCGCGATACCGCTGCTACCAGGTCAGGACGGTTTTCCGGCCTTCAGAGACCTTCGAGCGCTTGCGTGAGCGCGGCGTGGGCGTCGACCAGCGAGGGGCCGTACCACGTGAGGTGGCGGCCGGAGACCAGTACGTACGGCGCTCCCGGGAACGCCTCGGGCCCGTCGTCGGCGGTGAACTCGTACGGCTCGTCGGGCAGCACGAGCAGGTCGGCCTCGGCGTCGAACCGGGCGCGAAGCTCGTCGAGGGCCGGCCGCGGATAGCGTTCCGGATCGCGGTCGTAGACGTTGGCGACGCCGACCCGGCGCAGGACATCGCCGCCGAAGGTCTCGCGGCCGAGCACGATCCACGGCTTCCGCCACACCGGCACCACGGCGCGGAACCGGACGGGCGCGATCTCGCGCCAGATCTCCTCGGCCTCGACCAGCCAGTCCGGCTCGTCGAGCCGGTAGGCCTGGGTGAGGACGCGGCGCAGCGAGCCGAGTGCGGCGGGCACCGTCGCGGCGGCGGCCATCACCCACACCGGGATCCCGTTGGCGCGCAGGCGTGCCACGTCCTCGGGACGGTTCTCCTCCGAGTTGGCGAGCACGAGGTCCGGCCGCAGGTCCAGGACGCGGTCCAGCTTCGGGTACTTGGAGCCGCCCACCCTCGGAACATCCAAAGTGGACGGATGGGTGCAGTAGTCGGTGGCCCCCGCCAGCAGGCCCGGCGCGCTCACCTCGACGGCTTCGGTCAGCGAGGGGACGAGCGACACGACGCGGGAAGGCGGGCCCTCGAGCGGGACCGTCTCCCCGAGATCGTCGAACAGTTCGAGTCTCATGCGACATCCATGATTCGCTCGCCAGCTTCGCTCATGCGATCGCCTCGCTCCGCGAGACAGTGTTCAATCCCTTTTGGCGCATGATGTCCATGATTCGCTCGCAAGCTTCGCTCATGCCCGCTCGAACGACACCTTCCGCTTCTCGACGTCGACCGCGGTCAGCCGGACGGCGATCCGCTCACCCTCGGGGAACTTCTCCCCCGCGCACTTCGCCATTACCGGCGGATCCTCCACCAGGATCTCGGCCCTGGTCTCCTCGGCACGCAGCACGACCGCGCTGAACTCGCCGCCGACGCGCTCGGCGAGCACCCACGCCTCGACCTGGTCGATGCAGGCGCGTTCGACCTTCGCGGCGAGCAGATCCGACGCGGTCATCAGCTCGGGCACCTCGCCGAGCGCGGCACGCACCCAGTCCGGCACCTCACGTCCCGCGGTGACGGCGAGGCAGATCTCCGTCGCGAAGCGGTCGACCAGCCGCCGGATCGGCGCGGTCACGTGCGCGTAGGCGCCGCCGATCCCGGCGTGCGTAGTCAGCGCGGGCAGTTCACCGTCGAAAGCGGTGTACCCGGCGCCGCGCAGCAGGCGCGTCGTGTCGGCGTAGAGAGCCATCGACGCTGGCATCCCGGGGTCGAGCGTGGCCAGGAACTCCGAGACCGTCGCCCCCGCCGGCCAGGCGATGCCGAGCGCGTCGGCGGAGCGGCGCAGCCACTCGACGGCGGTACCGTCGGGATCGGGCAACGTCCGCAGCACCCCGACCCTGGCGCCGATCATGATCTTCGCGGCGGCCATGCCGGTGAGCAGCGAGATCTCGGCGTTCCAGCCCTCGACGGAGTTGCGCGGGCGCTGGGCAAGGGCCCAGCCGCCGTCGGGATCGCCGTTGATCTCCTGCTCGGGCAGCTGCAGCTCGATCGCGCCGCGCCGGATCGCGAGATCCCGGCGCGCCCGGCCGATCTCGGGCAGCGCCGCGACCGACGGATGCGGGGTGCCCGTGTCGAGCGCGGCCTGGACGGTCTCGTAGTCGAACTGCTCGGTGGACCGCACCAGCGCGCGGCGGACCAGCGTCGCCGTCAGCTCACCGGTTTCGTCGGTCTCGATCGTCCACAGCACCGCGGGCCGGATCTCGCCGGGCAGCAGGCTCGCGGCGCCTTCGGACAGCACCGGCGGGTGCAGCGGGACGTTGCCGTCGGGCAGGTACATCGTCTGACCGCGGCGGCGCGACTCGCGGTCGAGCGCGCCATCGGGCGGGACGAACGCGGCGAGGTCGGCGATGGCGTAGTGCACGCGGAACCCGGCGCGGGTCCGTTCGATCACCATGGCCTGGTCGAGGTCCTTCGAGCCCGGCGGATCGATGGTCACGAACGGCAGGTGCGTGGCGTCCTCCCGTTCCCCGGCGGAGGCGAGCGGATCGAGGACGGCGGCCTCCGCCTCGGCGAGGACGTCCGGGCCGAACGCCTCCGGCAGCACGAATTCCGCCCGGAGGCGGGCGAAATCCCCTCCGGCCGCATGTGTCCTGATCACGAGTGGAGGCACCACACAACACTATCCCGCACGGGGCACCTTGATCGCTCGTTCGGGTGCGGCCGGTTGGGTGTACGTTAACCCTGCCTGTAATGAAAACCGATACCATCTTCAGAAGGGGTCCCGCCGTGAAGATCGCGTTCGTCGGCAAGGGCGGCAGTGGGAAGACCACCCTCTCGTCCCTGTTCGTCGCGCACCTCGCCGCCACCGGCAAGCCGGTACTGGCGATCGACGCCGACATCAACCAGCATCTCGCGGTGGCGCTGGGCGCGACCGAGGAGGAAGCGCTGGCCTGGCCGACGCTGGGCGACAACATGGCGCTGATCAAGGAGTACCTGCGCGGGGACAATCCGCGCATCCCCGACGTCGCGGCGATGATCAAGACCACGCCGCCCGGTCGCGGCTCGCGGCTCGTCACGCCGTTCGAGGACAACCCGATCACCGAGGCCTGCTTCCGGGAACTCGGCGGGGTGCGGCTCGGCGTCACGGGCCAGTTCGACGAGGACGATCTGGGCGTGGCCTGCTACCACTCCAAGGTCGGCGCGGCCGAACTGCTGCTCAACCACATGATCGACGTCGAGGGCGAATACGTCGTCATGGACATGACCGCCGGGGCCGACGCGTTCGCCTCCGGGCTGTTCACCCGCTTCGACGTGACGTTCCTGGTGTGCGAGCCGACCGTTCGCAGCGTCGGGGTGTATCGGCAGTACGCGGACTACGCGTGTGATTTCGGGGTGCGGCTCGTGGTGGTCGGGAACAAGGTGACCGACGCCGAGGACGTCGGCTTCCTGCGTGAGCAGGTCGGCGAGGCCCTGCTGGGCTGGCTGGAGAACTCGCGGCACGTGCGCGCCGCCGAGCGGGGCACCGCCCGGCCGATCGGCGAACTCGAGCCGCACAACCTGGGCACCCTGGACACGATGCTCGCGACCGTGGACGCCGAGCGGCGGGACTGGGCGCGCTACCAGCGCCAGGGCATCGAGTTCCACCTGCGCAACGCGCGCGCCTGGGGCAGCGGCCGCGCCGGCGCCGACCTCGCCGAGCAGGTCGACCCCGGCTTCGTGCTCGCCCCGCCTTCACTGGCCACTCAGGACGCCTGAGCCCGGTCGCCTGCGCGGCTGGAGGAGCGAGGGACCTTTGCTTGCGTTGGTGAGCACGCTAATAGTTGGCTTGCTCACGGACGTTAGCAAAGGTCCCTCGCTCCCCTCCGGCGATAGCAAAGGTCCCTTGCTCCCGTAGCCGTGTGCCGAGGGACGCCTTCAGTGCGCTGGACGCACCGAGGGACGCCTTCGGTGCACGGAACGCACCGAGGGACCCCTTTGGTGCATGGGCGGTTACCCCGGCGCCACGACCGGCCACCGACAGGCCAGCAGCGAAACGGTAGTAAAGGTCCCTTGCTCCTGCCTGAACGGCCGGAGCGAGGTCAGTCGTCGTTCCACGCGGCGTCGGCGGCGTCGGCCGCGCGGGTGCGTTCGCGGGCGATTTCGAGGGCGCGGCGGGCGGTCGCCTCGTCCGGGTAGGGGCCGAGCAGGTCGACGCTGCGGCTGCGCTCGAGGTGCTCGACCTCGTTGGTGCGGGTGTTGTAGTACCAGCCCGGATCCGGGTTCGGGTCGTTAGCCATGGTTCAAGCGTGACACCGGCAAAGCCCGCTGTCACGGTGAACCACCCGCCGCATTTACCGCCGGTAGCGGTACGGGATCTCGGTCGGGTTCCCGGTCGGGCCGAATTCGCCGGAGTCCGGCTCCGGCGAATTTTCCTGCGCGTTCTGGAACTCGTCGAACCAGCCGCGTTCACCGCCGGGCGGCGTACCGGGGCCGCCATTCGACGGCTGCGGCAGCGGCGGCCGCGAGGCCGACGGCTGGGGCAGCCCGGGTGGCGGCGTGCCCGGGTGCGAAGGCGGGGCCGGGGTCGCGGGCGGGAGCACCGGCGAGGATTCGCGGCCGGGGAAGACCGGCAGATCCGACGCTGGAGGCACCGTGGGCGGAACCGGAGCGGAGCCCTGACCGGGAAAGACCGGCAACGCGGGATTGTGCGGCCGAGCAGGCGGTTCCGGATACCCGGGTTCCCGGCCGGGGAAGGCCGGGAGCGGTGTGCCGGTGCTCGCCGCGGCCGAACCGGGCCCGGGGTTCTGGGCCGCCGCTCCGCCGTAGCCCGCCACCGCGCCGGACTCCGACGTGCCCGGAGCCGACGGCGGGGCGGCGGGCGCCGGATCCTGCCGGGCCACCCAGCCCGAGGGCGGAACCGGGGGTGACGCCGTCATGCCGGGGTTGGGTGGCGTGCTCGTGCCCGACGACGGGATGTCGTTCCGCGCGGCCGCCGGTTCGGTGCCGGACAGCTCCGCATCGCCGGACGAAGACGGCTCGGAGACCGAACCGCTTTCGCCGGACGACGACTCGTCCTTCTCCGGCGTGGCTTGCGCACTCGGCTCGGGCGTGACCGGCGGATCGTCCTTTGCGGACGTTTCTCCCCCCGGATCGGCGGGCTTCTCCGGAACGGCAGGTGTCTCGGTATCCGCAGTGGACTGTTCCGCGGACGTGGCGTCGCCCTTGTCCGCTTCGCGCACGACCTTGCCGGCGACCGGCTGCGTCTGATCCGGGCTGAGCGACGAGCCGGGTTCCGGCTGGGACAAAGCGGGCTCGGCCTGCGGCTGGGCCGGGCTCTCCGTCGCGGGCGGCGGCGTGACCTCGACAGGAGCGGGTGAAGCCGCCGCGGACGAGATGGCCGCCGCCCACTGCGGACCGGCAGCCGGCTCGGCGGGCGCGCCCCAGACCTGAGGCGGCAGAGCCGGTTGCTCGGCGGGAAAAGGCGGCTGCGGCGGGGTTTCCTGGGGCTGGGCGACGGGCGGCCGCGTCGGCTGTGCCCCGGCCTGGGGCACACCCGGCGCCTGCGGTCCGGCCGCCGGCGCGCCAGGCGGCTGCGCGGCGGCTGGTGCGCCAGGCACCGGCCCACCAGGCGGCTGGGGTCCGGGCGGCTGGGGCACGGTCCGCCAGACCGGCGCCGGGCCGATGTTCATCGGCGCGGGCGCGCGACCCCGGTCCGGGTCGGCCACGGCCGTCTCCTCGGCGACGGCCTGGTATCCGGCGGGTTTGGGGATCGGGTCCAGACAGGACACCAGGACGGTGGTGTTGTCCGGGTCCTCCACCTTGCGCCCGCTGCGTTCTCGGTAGGTCATCTCGCCGTCGGCGTCCATTTCGACGAGGTATCCGGCTTCGGCCAGCTGCTCCTCGTCCAGGTCGACGAGCTTCTCGTACCGCGAAGGCACCACGCGGTAGATCGGCCACGCGAGCCGCGCGTTCTCGTGGTGGAACTGCGCCAGCAGCGCGGCCATCTGCTGTTGCCAGGGCAGCGACATGTTTTCGGCGAGCGAACGCGGCAGCACGACGTAGCCCGCGTCGACGCCCGGCCAGCCCTGGTTCAGCTGGTCGGCCAGCGGCGTGCTGGAGGCGGGACGCTGCTGCGTCGGCGGCTGCGGCGCGCCGAACAGCGTCCGCGGGTCCTGGCTGGCGCCGCTCGTCCCCGGCGTCTTGCCTCGTTTGCCGAATTTCCGTGCCACGTCTTCATCCTCTGTCAGTGCGCGGCCGCGCGCCGATGGAGTTGGCCGCGACGTCGGGTGAATCGGCCCCGCTCACGCGGTTCCGGGCCTGACGCGTGCCAGGCGTTACCGTTCACCCCGGTCGGGTGTCAAGAGCCCGTGGCTCCACCGACCATGCTAAACGCCGGGTCGGACAGCCTGCGGGACGACTTCGGCCTCGGTGAACTTGAACGGCCGGATGTGGACGGGCACACCGTCCTGCTGCGCCTCGACGATCTTGCCGTCGCCCAGGTACATCATCACGTGGTGGATCGTCACCGGATCGGCGATGTCGGTGGCGAGGAAGATCAGGTCACCGGGCTGCGCGTCCTTCACCGGGAGCATCGCGCCCGCCTTGTACTGGTCCGACGCCACCCGCGGGAGGACGATCCCGGCGGACTTGTAGGCGGCCTTCATCAGCCCGGAGCAGTCCCAGGCGTCCGGCCCGTTGCCGCCCCACAGGTACGGCTTGCCCTGCTCGCCGAGCGCGAACTTGATCGCCTGCGCGGCGGCCTGGCTCGCCGGGAGCGACGCGCCCATCCCCTGCCCGCAGCCGGAGACGTCGGTGACCTGGCCGAGGTGCTGCACCAGGTGCGCCGCCATCGGCTCCCACTTGTGATAGCGGTCGGGAAAACCGGAGCGCTCCACGGCCTGCGCGGCGTCGCCGGGACGCCGGTTTTCCCAGTCCGGCACCGCCTTCAGCACGTCGAAGAACTTGTTGATCGCGTACTGGATATTGGTGACCTCGGCGACCGAACCCCAGTTCATCGAGGGCCGCATCTGGAAGATGCCCAGCGAGTCGCGGTCACCGTAGCTGAGGTTGCGCAGGCCCGACTCCGTCATCCCCGCCTGGATCGCGACCTGCCACGCGCGCGGCGCGAGGTTGCGCTGCTTGCCGATCGCGATGATCTGCGCGACGATCCCGCGTTGTTCCTCGTTGAGCTTGCTCGCATCCGTCGAGCCGTCGCCCGTGCCCGGCTGGGTCGGGCCGAGCGAAGCGTCGCAGCTGGTGTTGACGACGCCCTTGGCCGCGGCCTCCTGCTGGTCGGACACGACCTTGGCCACGGTGCTGGTGGTGACCACCGCGGTGAACACCGCGACGATCAGCGCACCGACGAGGAGCCCCAGACGCATCGGTGCTCAGCTCGCCTGGTCGTAGTCCGAAACCCGCCAGCCCGCGGGGGAGTTCACCACGGTGATGGACAGTTTCGGACCGTCGGTGGGGACCACCAGCTTCATCGAGCTGGTGTACGACGTCATGACAGCGGGTTCACCGGTGACCTTCGTCGCCGGGATGTTTGCCGGGTCCACAGTGGACATCACCGGCAGGTATTCGTCGGTGGTGTAAGGGCGCAGGCCCTCCAGCCACTGCGCGTTCGTGATCCCGTTCGGGTGCTTGACCCAAGCGGCGGCCCATTCCTTCGCGACCTTGATCGCGTCCTGGCTCGGCGCGGCCGTGGACGGCGTGGCCTGCGGACCGGTCAGCCGGGTGGGCAGCGTCGACGCCGCAGGCGGCGGCACGGCGAGGCCGGGACCGGGGGTGGCCGAGGCCGACGTCCCGTCCGGCCCGCCCGCCGCGGACGCGGGGCGCCCGATGACCTTCGGCAGCACGATGCCCAGCGCGGTCAGCACGATGGCCAGGAACACGAGCGTGCCGATCAGGTGCCGGGGCGAGCGCAGCGGCCAGCCCCACAGGCGGCGGTAGACCGCGGTGCGGCCGCGGTTCGTGCGGATCGGCATGGGTCACCGCCCCATGAGGTGGTCGGTGTCGCGCAGCTCCTCGCGGACCTCGAGCCCGCGCGACGGCCGGTACAGGACGAAAACCGGTTTCCCGGCGACGACCTCGGGGTCGACACGCCGCGGCTGGGCCCGCACGCCCGGCGGCGGCTGGACCGGCATCGAGGCCTCCGGGGCGGCGTAGTTGCCGGAGCCACCGTCGTAGCCGCTCTCGTGGTTCGCCGAGGTCATCCGTGACGGCACGACGACCGGCTCCGGTTCGTCGCTCCAGCGCCGGTCGGCGACCGGCGAAGTGTCGACGCGGCGGCTTTCCTCGCGCAGCACCCTCTGTCCGCCCGCGGTGATGACGTAATCGCCCGGCTCACCGATGAGCGGGTTGTACTGCCCGAACGCCGGGGCACCCCGGCCACCACCCGGTGGGAGTGCCGCGACGCCGCCGCCCGCGGTGACCGCGCCCGGCCACGGCGCACCGGACCAGGCCGCCGCCGGGCGGTGGTTGTCCAGCCGCCGCGCGTTGGCGAAAACCGTGGCCTCGGGCCGGAAACGCCCGCCACCGACGGTCGCGCCGATCGGCCCGCGTGCCTCGCCGTCCACGACGTCGTCGGTGTCGCGCACGTTCTGCCAGAACTCGTCCTGCGGGCTCGGGCCCTTGTTCTTGCGGAAGCGGGAGAAGATGCCGCCGCTGGGCGTCGGCACCGCGCCGCCGACCATGCCCACCGACATCTCGACCATCTGCCACAGCCGCCGCACCGGCCGCCCGACCATGAACAGCAACACGGTCACCAGCCCGGCGAGCACCATCTGCGTCAGCAACGACAACGCGCTCCCGGCCGCGAAGATCGCCTGCAGCAGCAGCGCGTGCACCCCCGCGAGCACGGACAGCACGACGAGGTTGAACGCGACGCCGCCGGCGACCTTGAGCACACGGCGCAGGATGTCCGGATGCAGCAGCGCGACCAGGCCGATGAGCGGCGCGGTCAGCGTGAACAGCCGGATGAGCACCTGCGCGAGCAGCACGGAAGCCTTGGCGAGCAACTGGAACAGCGCGTACACGAGGCTCTGGCCGAGCGCGAGGAAACCGGACCCGGTGCGGCTGCCGTCCTCACCGGTGAAGTAGCCGGTGGCCGGGCCGAGCTTCGTCGAGATGTCCTTGTACGCGGCCTTCTTCGCGTCGACGACGTTCTGTTTCCCATCGTCCCCGGCGACCAGCTGGTTGCGGGTGAACGCCTGCGCGTCCAGCAGCGGCCTGCCGAACTGCTCGGCCTGGGGCGACTTCGGATCGCCGAACTCGCCCCGCAGCCAGTTGTTGTAGACGATGTGGGTGTGCAGGTCCGTGGGCAGGATGTCGCGGACGATCCGGTTTTCGTTCTCGTCGACGAACCCGGCCTGGATGTTCGTCGTGGTCTGCACGATGGCCTTGTCGATCGGGTCGAAGTACCGCAGCATCGCCAGTGACGAGGCGGCGAGCCAGATGGCGGCGAGCGCGTACAGCGCCCGTTTGCTGATCGCCGCGAGATCACCGCGCCAGATGTTGCGGAACAACATGATCGACAGCAACAGCGCGGCCAGCCCGAACAGCTGCGCGTAGATGTTGTTGTAGACCTTCTCCGCGCCGGACTTCACCGCCGAGTAGATCGGGTTGAGCAGTCCGCCGTTCAGGACGGTGTAGTGCAGGGAGTTGGTGGCGCCGACGATGTTCTTGCCGACGTTGAACAGCTGGTTGCCCGCCCACGTGTCGATGGTCGAATTCGGCGAGGCCAGCCCGGCCAGTGGCGTGCAGTTGGTCTGGAAGGTGTCCCAGACCATCCCGGCGTAGCTGTAGTCGATGTAGGCGCTGCCCGGCTCGCCGTGCCCCTCCGCGGGATCGACGGCGCCGACCAGCCCCGCGCCGGGGCGTTCCGGGTTCGGCGGCTCACCACAGGCCGCGGCGTTCGCGGGCGCGGTGATCACGATCTGCATGCCGATGATCAGCGCCGCCGTGGTCACCGCGGCGCGGCGGCCACAGCGCATGCCGTGGGACGGCCCTTCCTTGATACGCCGGCGCAGCCAGCGCCATCCGGCGGCGACTGCGAGGACAGACGCCAGCGTCATCAAGGTGTTCACGCTGCATCCCTGCCAGGACCGCCCTTGGTGCCGCTCCCGGACCGGGCGTGCTTCCCGCCCTCGCCGCTCGCGCTCCCGTTCGAGGCTCCACTGTGGACACTGCCGTCGACCTCGCCGGTTTCGCTGGCGAGCGGGTCGGGCGAGCCCAGCAGGACGTCGTCGGTGAGGCCGACCTCCAGTTCGGCGGCCAGCTCGAAGTCCTGCTCGAGCTCCGGGTCCTCCTCCGGTGGTACGGGTACGTAGACCTTGGCGTCGAGCTTCGGCGCCACGATTTCCTTGCCCGGCTTGGGCCTCGAGTCCGGCGAACCCGGCGTGGTGTCCATGACGCCGCGCAGGTGGTCCAGGTGCGGGCCGGAGAAGTCGACGCGGATGCGTTCCACGCCACCGGCTCCGTCGCCGAAGATGAACTGCCGCGGCTCGACGTCCCGTTCGATGCCCCGCTGGGCGCCGGGACGACGCCCCAAGGCCGCGACGACCTGCTCGTAGCCGACGCCGACCGGGACCTTCAGCAGCCGCAGCGCGTCGGCCTGCGTGTCGTCGTCGTCCAGCCTGCCGACGAACACCGAGTCCAGCAGGGCCACGAAGCCCTGGATCTTCAGGAAGTCCGCCGGGATCTGCGAGGACAGCAGCACCCGGACGTTCCACTTCCGCGAGTCACGGGCGAAGCGGTTCATCAGCACGCGGCCGGTCGGGACCTCGGACAGGAAGAACGCCTCGTCGATCCAGACGCCCTTGCGCAGTTCCTTCGGCTTCTCGTACACCGACCGCTGGGTCAGCCACGCCGCGAGGTTCAGCATCTCGACGCCGAGGGATTCCGCGTCCGTCCAGTACTCGCGCGGCACGCCGTCCTTCGGCAGCGTCAGCCCGGCCATGGTGAGGACGGTCAGCCGGTCGTCGCGGGTCTCGGAGTACGGGTCGGCGTCGGTCTCCGGGATGAGCAGCGCCATCCGCTCGCGCATCTCGTCGAGGAAGTCCGCGACGACGACGGCGTGCTCGTGGTGCTCGCTGGAGTCGCGGCGCAGCGCGTCGATGACCTGGCCGGGGTCGGCGTCGAACCGGCCGCCGACGGCGCGGACCGCGCGCAGCAGCACGATCCGGGTCTGCGCCATCCGCGAGACCTCGTAGGGCAGGACG
The DNA here is from genome assembly GCF_042739895.1 of Amycolatopsis sp. NPDC059021. Lineage (NCBI taxonomy): Bacteria > Bacillati > Actinomycetota > Actinomycetes > Pseudonocardiales > Pseudonocardiaceae > Amycolatopsis > Amycolatopsis sp. NPDC059021. The sequence goes on along the minus strand of NZ_JBHYIQ010000093.1, from coordinate 19,491 downwards.
CCGGTGAGCACGTCCAGCACCAGACGACGCCGTGTCGCGCCCGCGAGGGCCTTCTCGCGGCGCCACGAGCGCTCGGGGTCGTCCTCGTCCATGAAGTGCTCGATGAGCGGCTCGGCGACCACGCGGTACGGGTTGAGGATGCCGGGCTGCGCGTTGAGCAGGTTGATCGGCCGCGCGTAGGGCCGCAGCTCGGGCAGGTCGCACAGCCGCGACAGCGGGCCCGAGGGGTCGAGGATCGTCCAGTGCGCGCCCGCGCGGAGCGTCTTGTAGACGATGCCGCCGCCGAGGAACGACTTGCCGCCACCGAGCCCGGCGACCATCGCGGTCAGGCCGGAGCCGTCGCGGATCTCCTGCGCCATCCACGGGTCCCAGGCCACCGGGCGCCGGGTCGCGGTGCAGGTCTCGCCGAGCAGGATGCCGCGGCGGTCGCCCACCTCGGCGGTCGCGGTCGGCACCGACGAGGCCGCCCAGACGACCGAGCCACGCCGCTTGTAGGCGGCCGAGGCCAGTGGTTCACCCGGGATGAACTCCCGCGCCATCGCGTACTGCGCCTCGGGATGCTCGATCGCGATCTTCGGTTTGTACAGGTCCAGCAGTTGCTGGGCGAGCTTCAGCGCGTCCCGCTCGGTCGGCCCGGAAACCGCCATCCGCCACCACGAATAGACGCGGGTGGCCAGCGCGGTGAAGCCCGACGTCATCTCGTCGTCGATCTCCAGCACCCGCCCGGCCTGGCGCGCAAGCGATTGCGGTGGTTCCAGCTCGTGCTCGTCGGTGTAGTGCTTGACCTGCGAGCGGACCTTGTTCATCTGGCGCTGCAGCTCGCCTGCCACCTCTTCGGGGCGCCGGACGTAGATCCGCGCCGACACCTCCACGGAGGCGGGCAGCCGGTCCGCGTGCTGCACCCACGGGTCGTCGACCTCGGGGATCTGCAGGCCGTGCATCTGCCCGACGGTGAGCACCGCGAGATGCCGCGAAACCCCGGCGTTGGAGCCGGTGCGGCCGCGGACGGTGACTGTCGGGGCGTACGGGTCGGCGTAGAAGTCGGCCGCGTCGGTGAAGCTGGCTAGATCCTCCGGCTCCCAGGCGGCGCCCGGCACGGCGGGCATGTTGCGGGGGGCGGGCAGGCCGAGCGAGCACGAGCGGTGCATCAGCCAGGACATCTCCTCGGCGTGCACCGGACGGCCCTCCAGCCCGGCCGACCCGATGACCTGGTCGAGGTGCTCGACCTCGGAGTCCAGCGCGGACAGTTCGGCGTCGACGGCCTCGGGGAGGATCTTGCGCAGCACCGGGGCCGCGCGTTCGACGGCCCGGTCCACCATGCGCCGGGTCTGCACCTGGACGCCGATGTAGACCTCTTTTTCGGCCATCGACCGGCCCATCAGCTGCTGCTGCTCGCCGATGAGGTAGTCGTCGAACGACAGCGCGCCCGGCACGTCCCCCGGCCTGCCGACGGCGTTGTGCACATGCGCCTCGGCCCACATGCGGATCGGGTACGGCCGGTTGGTCACCCGCAGGTGCAGCCAGCGGCCCTGCAGCTCGGCGTACTGGCCCGCGATGGCGGCGATGAGGTCACGGCGCTGCGAGTCCGACCGGAACGACCACCGCTGCGGCGCGAGCCGGTACCAGGCGTAGACCTCGAACCCGGTGCGCAGCAGGTGGCCGTCGATACTGCGTGCCGCGATCGACGGTGTGTAGGCCGGGATCGCCTGTTCCCCGGGCAGCCGCCTGCCCTTGCCGGAGGGCTGGGCGCCCGGTGAGCGGGGTTGCTGCGGCGTTTGCCAGGCGCCGGTGGGCATGTCCCGATCTCGTTTTCCTCGGCTTCCGCCGCGACCGAACAACGACTACCTCCCGGCCCGGACCGCGGCACGGCCCCGGCGCGCTCGTGGTGTTCCCTGTGCTGTGACGTGCTGGGCGCCCGTGCCGCCGTGGTGCTGGTACCGCCTTCTCCGCTTGTGCTTCGGCAGGGGACGCTCGGTGCGCACCCGGACCCGGCTGGCGGTGACCGCGCCACCCGTGCCCGTGGTCTTCTCTCTCGGCGTGCTCAGCTCGCGCGCCGCCATCGAGACCACCGCGCCCAGCGGGCGCTCGTGGCTGATCTTGGCGGTGATCAGCTTGGTGATCACGATCGTGGCGACGAACGCCCACGCCGTGGAGAAGAACCCGAAACCCCATCCGGCCCACCGTTCGACGGTGAGCACGACCAGGAAGACCGGGATCCCGATGAGCCACGCCACGTAGCGGGCCCGCCAGGGAAAAGTCGCTTTCGGTGGGCCGAGCCATACGGCGTCGACCCGGTAGACCTCGTCATCCGTCCTGATGCGCACGCCGGGCCCGCCTCAGCCGGTGAACAGGCCGGAGATCCACTTGCCCACGTTGACGCCGGCGCCGCTGACCGCGAGCCCGATGATCGCGAGCGCGATGACGACACCCGCGAGCCTGCGCATCACGCCGGCGTTGTCGCCCTTGCCGCCGCCGAGCCAGAGCAGCAGGAGCGCGACGGCGAGCAGCACCAGGGGAATGATGTTGTCGAGCAGCCAGTTACGGACGTTGCCCGTGCCGAGTTCGCCGTTGGCGGCCAGCGTCTCGAAGGCGGTCATGGTGGTCATCGCGTTACTCCCGGTGCGCGGTGGGGCCCGCGCGGTTCTGGCTTCGGCGGTACTTCGAACAACATCATGGCGTTACGAGGGGTAGTGGTCAAAGCGCGCTGTGTAGATGTCGACTTGTCTCTCGGGGCTGGAGCCAGGCTTCTCACACGGAAACTCCTCGCCCTCCATCATCGTGGCAAGACTCGCCGGGTTTAACCCCGGCCACCCGTATTTCGTAGTGTGCGAACGAACTCACCCGGTCGCGAGTTTGTTGTTCACGCTGGGTGAGCCGAAAGCGGGCCTGCTGGGCCGCGGACAGTGTGACATGACCCATTCGGCGCCGTCGCGCGAGTCCGCTCTGTGAGGGCCTTCCGGCCGACCGGTGACGAACTCGATCTTGACGTAACACCAGCACGGTTACTGCCCGCACAAAGTGCGCCCGTTCTTTCACCACATAGCGTGAGAAAGGGGTTCAGGGGCGGCCTGTCGCGAACACACCCGCCGGGAACGCCCCCGCGGCGACCACCCGCTCGCTCACGCGGGCACAGAGTTCTTCGAGCCGGGCGGTCTTCTCCGGCCCGAGATGGGCCCACGGGGCTTCCGCGGCGGCGTTGGTGGCCACCTCGATGCGCTCGCGCAGGGCCTCGCCCGCCTCGGTGAGCGACCCGTCCGCGGCGAGGACACCGGTTTCGCGCAGTTCCGCCTCGGCGGCGGTCCACTCCTCGTCGCTCCAGCCGCGGGACTTCTTGGCGGCCTCGGCGACGAAGCCGTTGCCGGTGGCGGTATGGGTGACCAGCGCGGGAAGCCCGCCGAGGCCGTTGAGGACGAGTGCGGCGATGTGCCCGTCACCGCGGTACTCGCGCAGCAGCGTCAGCGCGTGCCACAGGACGAGGTGCGGCCGCTCGGGCCAGGGCACGCCGGCGTGTCCGGCGTAGAGCGGGCGGCCCTCCGGGCGACAGGCCGCTGCGGCCTCTCGGGCGAGTTCCGCCGCCTCGGCGATGTCGTCCGCCGCGAGGGCGTCGGCGCCGAGCAGCCGGGTGAACGCCGCGTCGATGCCCTCGAAGCGGGCCGCGACGACCTGCTCCGGCGTCGCGAGGGTCCAGGCGCGCGGGATGTGCCGGGCGATGACCTCGAGGTTGAAGTTGTAGAAGGTGGCGGCCACGACTTCGGGCCCGACCGCGCCCATCGGCGCCGAGCGGCCTGCGAAGTAGCACATCCGTCCTGGCCGCAGGCCCGCCGCGGTGAACGCCGCTTCGAGCTCCGGGGCGAAGTAACCGAACGCGTGAATCGAGTCGAACGCGGTCTTGAACTGTTTCGCGGTGGCCGTCGCTACACCCATGCGGGTCACCCTACCGCCGCGTAACTCCGGTTGACCATGTCTGTTTTTCCGTCCCTGGTAGCGAATTCCCGCGGTATCTACGGCTTCCGTCCGGCGCTGGAGCGCGTAGCCGAGGGACGCCCTCGGTGCGTTGGGCGTGCCGAGGGACGCACTCGGTGCACTCAACGCGACCAGGGACGACGCCCTTGTCGCGACCGGCCTGGCTTCCCACGACCGTCGGTGGCCGCGTGTCTCATCGTCGCGGGTGGGGCGGGGGGGGGTAGGTTGTGAGGCGCACAGGGAGTGGCGGTGGGGGGGTGTGGAGGGGGGGGGCGGCGG
>NZ_JBHYIQ010000093.1:6452-15239 GCF_042739895.1 Amycolatopsis sp. NPDC059021 | reverse complement strand
TGTCTGGCGCCCCCCCGAGGGGGGGGGGGGGGTCTTAGCGCTGTGTGATCACGAGCTGGCTCGGTGTAGACGCGCTCTGGTCGGGGTTTCCACGGCAGGTGCGTACCGCCGGCCGTCGAGCGCCGGGAAGGAGCAAGGGACCTTTACTACCGCTTCCGGCACCGGGGCCCGCATGCCTCCAACGACCTCCAGCGGTCCGTGGGGGCCTCCTTGAGGGACCCAGAGTCCCTCAAGGAGGCCCCCACGGACCATCCTGACCTGCACAAAGGAAGCAAGGGACCTTTGCTAACGCCGCCAGGCGGGGCGCGGCGGGCGGCAGGTGGCGGCAAAAGGAATAGGGACGAGCTGGCATGTAAGCCGGATCCTGTCCCCGCGGCTCCTTGCGGCGCCGCGGGTGGCGGTCATCCATCTCGGCCTGCCGTTGCCGGCAGGCTCCAGCGGCCTACCCGCAGGCTCGGACGGGCCGTCCTCGAACGCCTGCGCAGGAGCGAACTCCCTCTTGGCCTTGCTCCGGGTGGGGTTTACCTAGCCGTCCCGGTCACCCGGGACGCTGGTGGTCTCTTACACCGCCGTTTCACCCTTACCCCCGCCCGTGCGGGCAGGGGCGGTCTGTTTTCTGTGGCACTGTCCCGCGGGTCACCCCGGGTTGCCGTTAGCAACCACCCTGCCCTGCGGAGTCCGGACTTTCCTCGAACCGGTTTCCCGGGTCGCGACCGCCCTGCCAGCTCGTCCGGCGTTCGATCGTACCGGTTCGGGCTCACCCGCCGCCGGGTGCGGTGGCGAACCACGCGGCCCGGCCCCGCTGCCGGTAGAGCGGCCAGCCGCCGAGGGTGACCTGGTCGGTGCCGTCGGGGCGGCGGAGCAGGCCGACGCGCCTGGGGTCGATGCCGCTGACGACGGGCGGGCCGGTGCTGAGCACGGGCGCCCAGCCCGCGGTGCAGACACCGGAGCAGGTGGCGGTGGGCGGGTCGGCGCGGTCGCGGTTGTAGCGGTAGAGGACGTTGCCGTCGCCGTCGACGACGCGTTCACCCCGGGGCCGGCTGACCGCGATCAGCCGCGTGGGAGCCGCGGCCGGGGCAAGCGCCGCGGTGGTGGGCGCTTCGACGACGGGACCGGACGCCGCCGGTTCAGGACCCGGCCACCACACCGCTGTGCTCCCGGCGACCGCGCTCACGATGAGCGCCGCCGCGACGGCGAGGGCGGTCGGGCGGGCTCGGCGCATCGATGTTCTCCTCTCGGGCGGGGCGCGGGCCGGGATGCTGTTCGCCGACCTCGGCGGTCCAGTGCTGGACGGCGGCGGGGCTGTCGAGGCCGATGACACCCACGAGCCGTCCGCCGCGGACGAATCCGGTGACGGGCCGCCCGGCGGGGGCGGGCGACTCCAGCAGCACGGTGTCGGTGCCGCGCATCGGCATCCCGGCGATCTGGATGCGTACTCCGTGCTGTTCGGACCAGTAGCGCGGGACCGGGGTGAACGGCGGCGCCTCCTGCGGTCCGGCGAGGAGGTTCTCCGCCGCGGCCCGGCCCATCTCGACCGCGTTGAGCCAGTGCTCGACACGCTGGGGTCCCGGCCCGAACCGGAGGTTGGGCCAGCGGGCGACGTCCCCGGCCGCGACGATGGTGTCCGAGCCGAGGACGTGACAGGTCGGCCCGCACAGGACGCCGTCGTCCAGTGACAGCGCGGCGCCGCGCAGCCACGAAACCGCGGGCACACTGCCGACCGCGACGACGGCGGCACCGACGTCGAAGACGCGGCCGTCGTCGAGTTCGATGCCGAGCCCGTCGACGGCCTGCCGCCACCGCCACACCGTGGTGCCCAGTGCGAGGCGGACGCCGCGCGCGGCGTGCAGTTCGGTGAGCCAGCCGCCGATTTCGGCGCCGAGGACGTTACCGAGCAGGACGCGTTCGCGGCCGACGAGGATGACGTCCCGCTCGAGCTCACGCAGGCTGGCGGCGACCTCGCAGCCGATGAATCCTTCGCCGATGACCGCGATCGGCCCCTTCGTCGCGGCCAGCGCGCGTTGCAGCGCCAGGGTGTCGGCCAGCGTCCGCACGACGACGACCCGCGGGTGGGCGTGCGGCGCGCCCGCGAGCCGCCGGGGCTCCAGCCCGGTGGCGATGATCAGGCCGTCGTAGCCCAGTTCCTCGTCGCCGGGCAGGCGCACGATGCGGCGCACGGGGTCGAGCTGGACCACCGGGGTGCCGAAGCGCCAGTCGGCGTCGATGTCGAGCGGGTCGGCCAGCAGGGTGTCGGCGCGGCTCATCGCGCCGGTCAGCAGCTGCTTGGTGAGCGCGGGCCGGTGATACGCCATGCCCTGCTCGGCGCCGACGACCACGATGTCACCGTCGAAACCCAGTTCCCGCAGGCGTTCGGTGGCGCGGAGCCCGGCCAGCCCCGCCCCGGCGACGACGATGCGCTCGGTCATCGTCCCGCCTCCTGCAGGTGGATGGCGCGCATCGGGCAGGCCCGCGCGGCGGCCTGCACGCGCTGGGTCTGCCTGACCCCTGGTTTGCGCAGGTATTCGAGCTGGCCGTCGCCCTGGAGGCGGAACACCTGGGGCGCCTCCGCCTGGCAGACGCCGTAACGGTGACAGCGACGGCTGTCGACACTGATCCGGACGGTGACGGCGGGTACGCCCGCGCGCTCGCCGTCCTCGCCGGAGACCAGGCCGACGCGGACGAGCAGTTCCGGCGGCACGATCCGCAGGACGCTGAGCACGATCGGCGGCGCGAGGGCGGTGATCCCGCCGAGCCACACCACCGCGAGGTGCCCGCTCGCGACCGCGCCGAGCCACGCGTGCACCACGAGCAGGCCGACGCCGAGGTAGCCGAGCTGGTGGATTCTGCCCCAGTTCCGCCTGGCGGCGCCGTAGCGCAGGCTCGCGGTGATCGAGATGGCGACGAGCAATTCGAAACCGAGGACGCCCATGGCGTGCCGGATCAGGCCGCCGCCGAAGAACGGCACCACCAGTTGGACGACCGACAGCGTGTCGCTGTTCTCCATGTACAGAAAGGACATTCCGTGCACCGCGCCGGTCGACAGCGCGAACGCGGCGAGCACGATGTGCCCGCCGCGCAAGGGTTTGTGCCCGGTGAAGCGGCGTACCCACCCGGCGGCGCCGAGCACGCCCCAGCAGAGCGACAGGCACATCGTCAGGTACGCGACGCGGCCGGAAAGCGCCGCGACCTGGCCGACACCTCCGTCGTGCGGGGTTGGGGCGGAGAAGCCGTCCAGTGCGGCGAGTGCGGCGAGCGGGGACATCGGGACACCTCCGGGTGCGCGGCTCATTTCTTTCCGGGGGAACCAAGCAGGCGGACCACGCCGAAGGTCGCGGCCGTGGCCAGCCCGGCCAGCAGTGCGCCCAGCGCGACCTCGCCGCCGCCGACCGTGCCGTCCGCGGCGGGCGACACCAGCAGCGACGTCGACTCCGCGACGCCGGTGCTCTCCAGCAGGGTCAGGTGCCGCAGCACGGTGTCGACGGCGACCTGGGCGAAGGCGCGGACGTCGTCGTTCTGGGTACCGGCGCGTACCTGGGAGGCGAGCCCGAAGAGATTGCCGTCGGCCGCGCGGACCCGGTTGACGTAGACGCGGTCGAGATCGGCACCGGTGGCGGCGGTGATCTGGTCGGCCCAGTGCTGCTGCTCCGGCGTCGGGACGGCGGGCAGCGTCATCCCGAACCGGTCGGCGAGCGCGCGCACCTGGACGTCGAGCCGCGCGTGGTCGTCGGCGAGCAGCGCACCGACGTCGCGCACCCGGCGGCCCGCGCCGTGCTCCTGCGCCTGCCTGCTCGCCGGGCCCGCCCAGAGCCCCGCCTGTTTGACGCTGATCAGCAGATCCCGGTCGAGCTGCCGGAGTTCGTCGGCGGTGGCCGGTGAAACGTTCCAGAGCAACGCGCCACCCGCGATCGCCAGTAGCGCCAGGAATCGGAACAGCATTTCGGCGTCCCTTCGGCAAGGAGTACTCACTGGGGGCTACGCGGACATCCGCCACGCGGTTCTCGCGTTCACCCGAAAAGATGTGTGATCCATATCACATTCACCGAATTAAGGCAATACTGGTCTTTTCACCTCGTCTCGCGCATGAATTGCGCGATAAACCCAGCCCATAGCCTTTCGCGCTATTCGGCGCTAGGCTCCGAGCCACCTCGGGTCCGGCCAGGCGAAGGCCACACACCCTCGTGGCAGCGGCACTCGGGCAACTCGGTCACCGCGAGGACGATTTCCCGTGGACAGTCCGAAGCGGACCGCGAATACCGGCCCGGCATCCGTGAGATCACTCTCGCGGACAATGCCGTCCGGCTGACGGCGAGCATTCCGGAGGCAACCGTGAAAGCACGCCCCGGAAGCGGGCGTGCGCATTATGGAAAGCGCCGGGAAAGCCGTCGGCACGACGAGCGAGCGAAAGGCCGGACGCGCCATACGGCGCCGCGCCGGACCGGCCGGGGCGCGGACATCGCCTACCGGCCGGTTAAATGACAATTCAACTATCCGGCCGGCACCGTCCTCTGACCTCCCGAGACCTATTGCTTTCTCCAGTAGTCTGCTCGAACCCGACGTGAAGGTCTCTACGGTGGATACCGAAGTAAATCCCGGGAGCCCGTCCGGCGGGGCTTCGGTACCGAAGCCCCCCGCCGTACCGCTGCCCGGGCGTGAGCGTGAGATCGGCCTGCTGACCAGGCTTTTCGCGGTCGCCCTCGAGGGCAGGGCCGCGGGGGCGATCCTGGTCGGCGAGTTCGGCATGGGCAAGACGTCGGTACTGACGGCCACCGCGGCGCTGGCGCGCGAAGCGGGGTTCACCGTCGCGCTCGCCACCGCCTCGCGACTGGAATCTCACCTGTCCGGCGGAGTCAGCCGGCAGTTGTCGGACAGTTTGCAGGACACGTTTCTCCGGCAGGCCAGCGAATCCGCGTCACCCCTCCCGCGCGCTCCGCACGTCACCGAACGCCTCGCGATCCAGCATCCCCTCACCGGGTTCGAGGAGGGTGAGGCCCTGGAAGCGTTCTTTCGCGCCGTCCGGTACGCGGCCGAACAGGCACCGGTCTTCCTCGGTGTGGACAACGTCCACGTCGCGGACGCGTGGTCGATGCGCTGCCTTGCCTACATCCGCCACCGGGTCACGGACCTGCCCGTGGTGATCGTGCTGACCTCGCTCGTCGGCCAGCCGCTCGGCGAGGTCGCCCTGCTCGAGATGTCCGGCTGCACCCCGCTGACGATCAAGCTCGGCGGTCTCGGCACCACGGCGGCCGCCGAAGTGCTCGGCCTCGCGCCCGGTGACCTGGTCGCGACCTGCCGCGAGGTCACCGGCGGGAACCCGTACCTGCTCAAGACCCTGCGCCCCCGGCTCGTCCCCGGCGCGGACCCGCGGGAGATCGGCGCGGCGGCGATCGGCCAGATCATGCACGCGCGGCTGCAGGAGTACCCCGCCGGGCGGGAGATCCTGCAGGCGGTGGCGGTGCTGGGCCAGGACGCCGCCTTCGACATCCTGGCCCGGCTCGCCGGCGTCGACGAGACCGCGGCGCTCACCGCGATCGACACGATGGTGCGCCTGCACGTGCTGACCGACAGCCACTGCCCCCAGCTCACCTATCCTTTCCTCCGCAACTCCGTGCTCGCCGACATGCCGGTGGCGACCAGGGCGGTGACCCACGCACGAGCGGCGAAACTGCTCTCCGACGCGGGCGCGCCGGTCGAGCGCGTCGCGGCACATCTGCTCGACGCCACCGCCGTCGGTGTCCCGTGGGCGATCACGACGCTGTGCCTCGCCGCCAAGCACGCGGTGTTCGGCGGGCAACCGCGGCTGGCCGTCCGCTACCTGCGGCGCACGCTGGAGGAACGGCTGCGCCCCGGCCGCCGCCTCGCGGTCCTGCTCCAGCTGGCGCACGCCGAGTACCGGTGCGATCCGCAGTCGGCGCCCGCCCGGATCCGCGAGGCCGTCGACAACGTCGGCGACCGGGACATGGCCGCGCGCATCGCGACCGCGATGATCCTCGCGCTGTGCGGCGGCCCGGACGCCCGGCTCGCGATCAGCGCGGCGGGTCAGATCGCCGCCCGGCTCGACGCGGGCGGGCCGGACGCCGTCTGGCCGCTGCTGTGCATGACCTACCTCGCCGAAGCGGGCAGCAGGCTCGGCCCGCCCCCGGACTTCCGGGACTTCGGCCAGCAATGGGCCCCGCTGACGGACCCGGCCGCGCAGCGCAGCCGCTCGGCACTGCTCGCGCTCGACGCCGTCCGCAGCGGCGAATGCGCGAAGGACGCGGTCCGTCATTTCGGCGACGCGCTCGCGGGCGACGAAGGAGAATTGTTCGAGCAGCACTACTTCTTCGCCCTCGCCACCGCCGTGCTCGCCGACGAACCCGCGCACACCGACCGGCTGTGCCGGGTACTCGACCTCGACCGCGAACCGTGGGACCACCACGTGCCCCGTGCCGCGCTGCCGACGCTGGCCCGCGGCATCGCGCTGCAGGCGGGCGGTGACCTGCAGCGCGCGAGTGTCCACTTCGAATCGCTGGTGCGCCAGTTCGACGAGCGGGACGCGACCACGATCTGCCCGATCGCGGTGCTGTGCGCGGCCCGGCTGGTCGAGTGCTGGGTCGACCTCGGCCGCTTCGAGGCCGCGACGTCCCTTTTGGACAGAATGGATTTCGTGGCCAGCCAAGGACTTTTCTCGCACACCTACCTGCTCTACGCGCGCGGCAGGCTGCGGGTGGCCACCGGCTACACCCGGTTCGGCCTCGAAGACCTCCTCGGCTGCGGCCGGCGGCTGGCGCACCACGGAATGCGATTCCCCGGCTTCGTCGCCTGGCGCGCCTACGCCGTCCGCGCCGCGCTCGTGCTCGGGCAGAGTGATGAAGCGACGCAGCTCGCCGAAGAGGACCTCTGCGCGGCGGAACGCTGGGGCGCCGCCCGTCCACTCGGGACCGCGCTGACCACCTTGGGGCTCGTGCGCGAGGACGAAGAAGCCGAGCGCGCACTGCACAAGGCCGTCGGCACGCTGGCTTCCTCGCCCGCCCGGCTGCACCTCGCGCACGCGCTGACCGAACTGGGCACGTTCCAGGCACGGCACGGGAAACCGGACAAGGCCACGGCCACCCTGCGCCAGGCTGTCGAGCTGAGCAAACAATGCGGGGCGCGGCCGCTCGGCCGCAGGGCCGCGGAAGAGCTCCGCGCGGCGCGCCGGACGTTGTCGCCTGCCAAGGAGAACGATCACGGGCTGACGCGGCAGGAGAACCGCATCGCCGTGATGGCCGTGCAGGGTCTCACCAACCGGGAGATCGCCGCCGCGCTGCACCTGACCCGGCGCACGGTCGAACTGCACCTTTCCGGTGCCTATCGGAAGCTCGGCATCACCGGCCGCGCCGAACTGCCCGGGGCACTCAAGTCCCATGGCGTGGACGGCCGTTGACCGGCGCGGGGGCCGCTGTTCTACTTCGGCCATGTCCGGCGCCCTGCTGACCCGCCGCCGCCATGTGGACTACGTCCGCGTGGCGGGATACCGCTGTTTCGCGTAGCACCTTCCGCGCCCATTTCACTTTTTCACCTTTTGTGGAGCGACCATGCCCGAAAACGAAGCACGGCTGCACGAACCGCTGAAGTTCGCCTACTGGGTGCCGAATGTCAGCGGCGGCCTGGTCACCAGCGACATCGAGCAGCGCACCGACTGGGGCTACGAGTACAACCGCGAACTGGCCGTTCTCGCCGAGAACAACGGCTTCGAATACGCCCTTTCGCAGGTGCGGTACACCGCCAGCTACGGCGCCGCCTACCAGCACGAATCGACCGGGTTCAGCCTCGCCCTGCTGCTGGCGACGCAGCGGCTCAAGGTCATCGCCGCGATCCACCCCGGACTGTGGCATCCCGGTGTACTGGCGAAGTTCATCGCGAGCGCCGACGTCCTTTCCGGCGGCCGGGCGGCGGTCAACGTCGTGAGCGGCTGGTTCAAGGACGAATTCACCAATCTGGGCGAACCGTGGCTCGAACACGACGAGCGCTACCGGCGTTCGGAGGAGTTCATCCGGGTCCTCAAGGAACTCTGGACGAACGACCACGCCGAATTCGGCGGCGACTTCTACCGGATCCACGACTTCGACATCAAGCCGAAGCCCTTGGCCGGGGACGCGCGGCCACATCCGGAGATCTTCCAGGGCGGCAATTCGACGGCCGCGCGCAAGCTCGCCGGCCGGGTGTCGGACTGGTACTTCAGCAATGGCAAGAACTTCGACGGATTCACCGAACAGGTCGAAGAGGTCAACGACTACGCGGCGGCGAACAATCACACCGTCCGATTCGGACTGAACGGGTTCGTGATCGCCCGTGAGACCGAGAGCGAGGCGAAGGACGTCCTACGGGAGATCGTCGCCAAGGCCAACGTCGACGCGGTGGAAGGCTTCCGCAACGCCGTCAAACAGGCCGGTAAGTCCACTTCGGACGCCAAGGGCATGTGGGCCGACTCGGAGTTCGCCGATCTCGTGCAGTACAACGACGGCTTCCGCACCGGCCTGATCGGGACGCCGGAACAGATCGCGCGGCGCGCGATCGAGTACAAGCGCCGCGGCGCGAACCTGCTGCTGCTCGGCTTCCTGCACTACCTGGAGGACGTCGAGTACTTCGGCAAGCACGTGCTGCCGGTGATCCGCGAGCTGGAAAAGGACATCGACCGCAGCGCCGCCACCCCCGAACCCCTGAGCGTCTAAGGGTTCTGTTCAGAGGTCGAGAAGTGGGGGGGGGTGTGGGGCCTCTGCGCGGCGGGCGCTCGGGGCTGGGTTGTAGGCGGTGTGGAGATAGAGGCCG
>NZ_JBHYIQ010000093.1:0-6442 GCF_042739895.1 Amycolatopsis sp. NPDC059021 | reverse complement strand
TCGAGGGACTCGGAGTCCCTCGATGTGGCATTCACGGAACGTCGTAAGACGCGCGGGTCCCCTTGAGCATCGGCACATCCCCGCGGCGGCGGGGAACGCACTGGACCCACAGAGCCGCAGGTCGGATGCGTCGGTGTAAAGCCTCAGCCGCGTGGGGCGATGGTCTGGCCCGGCTTCATGGTCGGGCCGCAGTCGTCCAGCGGAGCCGTGACGAAATGCTGGCCCTCGACGTTCATCATCGTGGTCGCCGCGTAGTGCCGGACGGCCTCGAGCTTCGCCATGTCGGTCACCGCGTCCTTGCGGACGAAGTCGCCGTTGCGCAGGCCGGGGCCCGGATAGACGAAGATCGGGTAGTAGTCCTGGTCGATGCGCGGGTCGACGGCGATGCCGTTGCCGCTGGCCCACGGTCCCCACGAGTGGATGAAGGTCGGCTTCACCTTGTCGAACACGTAGTCCCGCAGGCCGTGGATGTCGTCCTTGTGCAGGTAGTCGGCGACGTTCGCCTCGACGAGGCCCGCCATGTCGACCAGCTGCAGCCTGCTCGTCATCGACGAGCCGCCGAGGTCGGGCAGCAACAGTGACGCCTGCTGCAGGCCCAGCATGTCGGCGATGGTGTTGAACCCGCGGCCGAACCGGTCGGCCACCAGGCAGGCCGGGATGGTCGGGGACTTGATGAACTTGTCCGAGACCTTCACGAACCCGATCGCCGACGGGACCAGCGACGCGATCACCACGACCAGCGCGACGACCCGGATCACCGGCGCCTTGACCGTCCGCAGGAACTCCGCCAGGCACATCGTCCCGGCCAGCGCGCCCAGCGCCCACACCGGCGTCGCGAAGCGGTACTGGTCCATCCAGTCCGGGATCAGCACGCCGAACGCGACGATCCCGAGCGCGAACGGCGTCAGCAGCACGTACAGCGCGCGCCGCCACGGCGCCTTGACCATCGCCCAGACGATCAGGGCCGCGACGACGACGACCGCCGCGACACCGATGTACAGCACCAGCGCGCCGGGCCGGATGATCGACGTCAGGTCGGGCAGGCCCTGCTGCTTCGCGATCGACGGATTGGCCAGCAGCCGCCCGCCGAACTCGCTGTGCCGCCAGGCGACGTACGCGCCGAACGGGATCGCGAACGCGGCCAGCGAGATCAGGACGTGCTTGATGCTCGTGCCGAGCACCGGGCGCCGCAGCTGCCACAACACCGCCAGCGGGTACGCGCCCACGTAGATCAGCCCGTCCGGCCGGGTCAGCGCGCAGAAGGCGACCAGCAGCCCCGCCACGGTGGCGACCTTCCAGGACAGCAGATTGTCCTTGCGGGCCGCGACGAACAGCAGCACCGCGAGCCAGACGACGCCGAACGCGAACAGCGAGTTCTCCAGGCCGGACACGACCCAGATCACGAACGACGGGATCGTCGCCAGCGTCAGCCCGGCGACCAGGGTGATCGCCCAGGCGTGCCGCCGGAAGATCTGCCGCGCGGCCACCTGGAACCCGGCGAGGATGCCGCCGGTGAACAGCAGCCCGAGCAGCTTCGGGAACAGCACGTAGTCCGGGATGCCCAGCAGCAGGCCGTGGTCGAACAGCCCGGCGACCTTGCCCAGCGCGAGCAGGACCATCCACGTCGGGTCGGAGAAGCCCTCGACCGGCGGTGCCCCCGGCTGCAGCACCGGGCCGAGGCCGTCGGCGAAGCTGCGCGCGTAGGAGAAGGTGATGGCCGCGTCGTCGACGATCCAGTGCTTGTAGCGGGTGGCATGCCAGGCGACCGCCGCGACCCCGGCGAGTACCGCCAGGTACGGGGCCAGCCGCAGCGCCCAGCCGCGCCGCTCGGTTTCGGAATCCGGCGTGCTGGGCAGGTCACGTTCGGATGCTTCGCTGAGTGCGCTTGCCGTCATGTCCCCGTCACTGTTCCTATTCACAGGCCTTGCCGAGAAACGCACGAGCCTGCGCCCCCGTGAGGAGGATCCCGGGCGGGATCCGTCGTCGCGGCGCCACAGCGCCCTCAACTTCGAAGCAGCACTCTAGCCAATACCTCATCCGGCCCTGTCCACGCGTCATCATCGGGCGTGATCCATCCCACATTTCACCATCACGGGCAACCGCCGGTGTCCGGCCTATGACCGCGGGGTCATGAGAGATGGGAGATGTCGTTGACCAGCCGGACCGAGGCGTTGCCGTCCGGGTAGAACTCCGCGATCGACAGCGACGCGAGGTCGAGGTGCAGCCGGAACAGCAGCGACGGGCCGGCGTCCAGGCCCATCCGCAGCAGCGCCTTGATCGGCGTCACGTGGCTGACCACCACGATCGTCCGGCCGCCGTACTCGGCGATCAGCTCGTCGCGTGCCTTCCGGACGCGGCGGTGCACGACGTCGAAGCTCTCGCCGTCCGGCGGCGGCACCGACGTGTCGCCGAGCCACTGGCCGTGCAACTCCGGGTCGCGTTCCTTGGCCTCGGCGAAGGTCAGGCCCTCCCACTCGCCGAAGTCGGTCTCGATGAGCCCCGGGTGGGTTTCGACGCGGCCGCCGAGCGCGTCGGCGACGGCCTGCGCGGTCTGCTTCGTCCGGGTCAGCGGGGACGCGATGATCGGCGCCGCCTCGCCGTCGACTACGAGACCAGGCATCCCGGCGAGCCGTTTGGCCGCCGCGGCGGCCTGTGCCTGGCCGTGTTCGGTCAGCGGGACGTCGCCGCGGCCGGAGTAGCGCCGGTCGATCGACATCGCCGTCTGGCCGTGCCGCAGCAGCAGGAGCTTGGTGGGGGTACCGCTGGCGCCGGTCCAGCGCGCGGGGGAAGAGCGGTCGGTTTCCTTCACGACGGCCTTCGCGGCCTTGACCTGCTTCCCGGCGGCCGCGTCCATCGCCTCGTTCGCCAGCCTGTCCGCGTGGGAGTTCTCCGCACGCGGAATCCACTGGTAGGTGACGCGGTCGAACCCGGCGGCCAGTTCCCTGGCCCGCGCGGCAAGGGGCTGCAGCGCGGCGTGCTTGATCTTCCACCGGCCGGACATCTGCTCCACCACGAGCTTCGAGTCCATCCGGACGTCCACTGTGGACGCTCCGGCCTCGGCGGCGGCTTCGAGACCGGCGACGAGACCGGAGTACTCCGCGACGTTGTTGGTCGCGATGCCCAGCGATTCCCGGCGCTCGGCCAGCACCTCGCCGGTGGCGGCGTCCTTGACGGCCGCGCCGTAGCCAGCCGGGCCGGGGTTGCCCCGCGACCCGCCGTCGGCCTCGACGATCACGCGGACTGGAGGCATTCGTGAGCGATCATGGCGAAGCCCCGCTTGCGGATGCCGACCGGGTGCGGGTGTCCCGCAAGACTCGGTCACAGGCCCGACTCCAGCGTGCGGACCAGGATCGCGCCGCAGTTCTCGCACTGCACGATGGTGTCCTCGGGCGTCGCCTTGATCTCGGCGATGGTGTTGCGGTCGAGTTCGAGCTGGCAGGCGCCGCACCGGCGGGCCCGCAACAGCGCGGCGCCGATGCCCTTGTGCGCGCGGACCCGCTCGTACAGCTTGAGCACGTCGGCGGGGAACCTCGGCACCAGCTTGGCGCGGTCCTCTTCGCGGCGCGCGGTCGTGGTGTCGAGGTCCTTGAAGGCCTCGTCACGCCGGCCGGCCGCGGCGGCGACGTCGTGGGCGGCCTTGTCGACCTCGGCGCCGGTCCGCTTCGCGTCGAGTTCGAGGGCCTCGCGCTGTTCCATCAGTTCGAGCAGGTCGTCCTCCAGCGCGGTCTGGCGGCGCTGGAGGCTCTGCAGTTCGTGCTCGATGTCGGTCATCTGCTTGGCGTTGACCGAACCCGATTCGAGCAGCTTGCGGTCGCGATCCCCGCGCGCCCGCACCGACTCGATCTCCTTCTCTTGCCGCGCGACCTCGCGGTCGAGGTCGGACGCGGCGGTCTGCACCGACACGAGCGCGTCGCGTTTCTCGCGCAGCGTCTTCTCCCCCGCCTCGATCTCGGCGATCTCCGGAAGGGTGCGACGGCGGTGCGCGGTGCGCGAGAGCTCGGCGTCCACCTTGGCGAGGTCGAGCAGCTGGCGCTGGACGGCGGAATCGGCCTTCACGGTGCTCCCTGTAGTTGTCGTTGTTCAGGCGCTAGGCGCGGAGGTTCCACGGGTCGGTGCACCGCGTGGAGACGCAGGTGTCGACGGTACCCGCTGTCGCGGCCTCGACGACGGCCGAGGCTTGCCCGCACCAGGGCCATTCGCTGGCCCAGTGCGTCACGCCGACCAGCGCGGGCACCACGCCGGTGCCGCCGAGGTGTTCCCCCGCCGGATGATGACGCAGGTCCGCGGTGACGAAGGCGTCCACCTCGGCTGCGGTCGCGCGCGCGAGGTAGGAATCGCCCGCGCCCCCGGACACCGCGACCGTGCGGATCGGGCGCTCCGGGTCACCGGCGCCGAGGACGCCGGGAACCGTGGCGGGCAGCGCTTTCCCGACCCGCTCGACGAAGTCGGCGAACGGCTCGGCCTCGGGCAGCTCGCCGATCCGGCCGATGCCGGTGACACCGTCGGGGTTCGGATCGAGCGGGCGCAGCACGCGCAGGCCGATCGCCCCGGCGAGCGCGTCGGACACCCCGGGGTCGGCCGAATCGGCGTTGGTGTGCGCGCAATAGAGCGCGACACCGGCCCGGATCATCCGGTGCACGAGCCCGCCCTTGGCGGTGTCCGCCGGCACGCCGTGCACTCCGCGCAGCAGCAGCGGATGGTGCGCGACGATCAGCTGCGCACCCAGCTCGATCGCCTCGTCGACGGTCTCGGTGACCGGGTCGACGCAGAACAGCACTCGCGTGACGTCGTCGGCGGGGTCGCCACATACGAGCCCGACGGCGTCCCAGGATTCGGCCAGTTCGGGCGGGTAGGCGGCTTCGAGCGCTGTGATGATGTCGGAGACGGCGGGCATCCGGCGATTTTCGCATGTAGCGTCTCGACGGGTGAGGACCCCGCATCTCGTCTTCGTCTGCTCCGGCAACATCTGCCGCTCCCCCATGGCCGAGCTCGTGTTCCGGCACGCGCTGGCCGACGCCGGGTTGTCGGATTCCGTGCGCGTGTCGAGTGCTGGGATCGGCCCGTGGCACGTCGGCGAGCCCGCGGACAAGCGGGCCCGCGCGACGCTCAAGGCCCACGGCTACCCGACGTCGCACGTGGCCTCCGAAGTCGACGAGGACCAGTTGGACGCCGATCTGCTGCTGTGCGCCGACGAAGGTCACGTCGACTTCCTTCGCGCACGGGCCACCGATCCGTCGCGGGTGCGGCTGCTGCGTTCGTTCGACCCGTCCGCGCCCGAAGGCGCCGAGATCCCCGACCCGTATTACGGCGGCGACGACGGGTTCACCGAGGTGCTGGGCATGATCGAGCGCAGCGTGCCCGCGTTGCTCGACTGGGTGCGAGCCCACAGCTGACGAGGTCGCCGTCGTGGTCGCGGCGGGGACGGCCTACCGTGGAGGTGTGCGCTTGCGGTTCCTGCTCCGGCCCGGCTGGCTGGCGTTGACGGTGGTGGTGTTCACCTTCGCCGTCTGCTGCTACACCCTGCTCGCGCCGTGGCAGTTCCGGCGGGACACCGATCGCGAGATCCAGAACGCGGCCGTGCGGGCCTCCTTCACCGCCGCTCCGGCGCCGTTGTCCCAGGAACTGGCCCCCGGCGCCGAGCCGGACCAGCGCACCGAATGGCGCCTGGTGACCATGACCGGGACGTATCTGCCGGAGGCCGAGGTCGTCGCGCGCCTGCGGACCGTGCAGGGCCAGGGCGCCTCCGAAATCCTCACCCCGTTCCGCACCACCGACGGCACGATCGTGCTGGTCGACCGCGGCTACGTGGGCCTGTCGGCCGACTCCGGCGTCCCGCCCTACGCGGCGCCTCCGACCGGGACGGTGACGCTCGTCGCGCGTGCCCGCCCGGACGAAACGGATCCCAAGAACCGCGAGGTCACCGCCGACGCGTCGTCCGGCGGGAAGCTGCAGAGCTACGTCGTCGACTCGCGGGTCGTCGCCCGCGCCGCGAAGCTCGACATCCGCCCCGGCTACTTCCAGCTCGACGTCGACCAGCCCGGCGTCCTCAAGCCGCTGCCGTTGCCGCAGCTCGACTCGGGGCCGTTCTTCTCGTACGCGCTGCAGTGGATCGCCTTCGGCACCATGGCGCTGCTGGGCTGGCTGTACTTCACGGTGCGCGAGCTCAAGCCGGGCGGCGCGCTCACCACGCCACGGCCCGAGCGGGGACGTCGCAAGTCGGTGGCCGAGATGCTCGCCGAGGACGAGGAAGGCGAGCGGTCCGAGACCCCGTCCGGCCCGGCGGACGGCCCGGCGGACGGCCCGCCAGCGGAGCAAGGGACCTTTACTGCCGCTCGTTAGTTCCGCTAAGCAACGCAAGCAAAGGTCCCTTGCTCTCTTTCCGCAGGTCAGGACGGGCTCGGCGTGCCGTTAAGGCCACCTTACGGGTGTCAGACGCCCGTAA
>NZ_JBHYIQ010000092.1:9352-40063 GCF_042739895.1 Amycolatopsis sp. NPDC059021 | reverse complement strand
CACCACTCGGTGCGCGATGCCTGGGTGCTGCTGTCGACTGACATACCTCCACGATACGCCGCCCGATCGAACATGTGTGCTATCGATCGGGTGAAGTAACTATTCAGGGCCCTTTGCTTGCTGTGGAGGGGTTTGTGGGATGATCTTGTTGTGGGAGAGGGTGTTCAGCCGTCGTATGACGAGCTGGCCGCGCTGGTGGCGGCGCAGGCGGTGGAGCTTGCGCGTGCGCGTGGGGAGATCGCCGCTTTGCGTGATGAGCTCGCTGAGTTGAAGCGTCGTCTCGGGTCGAACTCGGGGAACTCGTCGATGCCGCCGTCGGCTGATCGTTTCGGCAAACCGGCACCGAAGTCGTTGCGTGGCAAGACTGGACGCAGGCAGGGTAAGCAACCCAGTGCTCCTGGAGCGAACCTGTCGGTGGTCGAGAACCCCGACGCGATCGTCAATCACGTGCCCTCGGCGTGCGCGGGGTGCGGTGCGGGGTTGCGGCGAGCAGGTGATGTCGGAGTGGTCCGTCGTCAGGTCGTGGATCTGCCACCGGTGCGGCCGTCGGTGACCGAGCATCGTCTGCGCCGGTTGCGGTGCCGTGGGTGCGGCCATGTCACCACCGCAACCGCGCCGCGGGAGGCGCTGCGCCGGCGTGCTACGGGCCGAACGTGGCCGCGCTGGCGGTCTATCTGCTGACGTATCAGCACGTTCCGGTCGGGCTGGACGACTTCGCCGCATGCGTCGTCCGGCAGCTGCGGGCGGCGCCGGTGGCGCACTTCGACGAAACCGGTATCCGTGTCGAAGGCAAACGCTGGTGGCTGCACACCGCCTGCACCTCCACGTTGACCGCCTACCTGCCCCACCGGCTGCGCGGCGGCGAAGCGATGGACGAATTCTCCGATCCTGCGCGGCTTCCCCGGCGTCATCGTTCACGACGAATGGCTGTCCTATCAGGACTACGGACGCACCCACGCCCGCTGCAACGCCCACCACCTGCGCGAACTGGTCGCCGCGAGCGAGGCCCACCCCGAGCACACCTGGCCGCTGATCGCGATCAAAACCTTGGAACAACTCAACGACGCCGCACCCGCCGCACGCGACACCGGCCACACCGCGATCCCCGCCCCTGTCCTCAACCCGCTCGTCTCCAGGTTCGTCCGCACCGTCAACCTCGGACTACTGCTACACCCACCAGACCCCGGCCGCAAACAGAGCAAGACCCGCAACCTCCTGGTACGCCTACGCGACTACCAGGACCAAGTGCTGCGCTTCGCCCGCGACCTGCGAGTCCCGTTCACCAACAACCAAGCCGAACGCGACCTCCGCATGATCAAAGCCCAACTCAAAATCTCCGGCGGCTGGCGCACCCAACATGGCGCCCACACCTGGCTCCGCATCCGCAGCTACATCTTCACCGCCCTCCACAACGCCATCACCGGAAACCCCTGGCTACCAACAGCCACCACAATGGCCTGAACAGTTACCGGGTGAACCTGAAGAACGCACTTTTTCTTGCCGTGTAAGGGTTTTCATCCGCTTTGGCGCGACGGCGTGGGGCCGTCACGTCCGCACGAGCGCCCGCAAGGACCCCGCCGCGACACAATCATCCACAAAGGACACATCAACGACATCGGCTCCATGATGATCGGACGTCGCCTCATGAGGACTGGTCCACTTTGTACACTCGGGTGGTCTTCGCCGTGAGCGACTTGCCGTCCCGGCTTTCGGGGCGCAACTCGGCGACAGCCTTGCCGTCCACGCCTTTGAGTACGGAATGCGGCTCATCGGCACCGAAGGCGTGGCGTTCGCCCCATTGCCTCAACGCCACGATGGCGGTGAAGAGATCCTGCCCGGCTTCGGTGAGTTCATAGATGTGCCGCTTACCGCCGGGGGCGGTGCTGGTCGCGAGGATTCCGTGGTCGACGAGCTTGCGGAGGCGGTCGGTGAGGATGTTCTTGGCGATCCCGAGCCGTCGCTGGAATTCGGTGAACGTCGCCGCGCCGTCCATGGCGTCGCGGACGATCAGCAGGCTCCATCTGTCGCCCACTAGGTCGATCGTCCGGGCGACGGGGCAGGTGGGGTCGGTCCAGTCGCGGCCCCGGCCGGGCATCGTGGTCATGGGCACACCTCCGATCGGTTGCAATTTGAAACCAACGCTGCCTACGCTGACATGGTTGCATAGTGCTACCGATTGGGGATGCGTGGTGGCGGGAGTCACGAGATCGCAGCGGCTGGTCCTGGCGCTGGTGTGCGCCGTCGCGGTGTCGACGATCTACGCGATACAGCCGGTGCTGGAGGCGGTGGGCAACGACCTCGGCCTGGCTCCGGGGTCGCTGGGCTTGCTGGTCGCCGCCGGGCAGATCGGTTACTTCGCCGGGCTGGTCCTGCTGGTGCCGCTCGGGGACATGGTGAACCGTCGCCGGCTCATCACCGGACATCTGGTGCTCACGGCAGTGGGAGCCGCGACGGCGGCGGGCGCGCCGAACGGTGTCCTCGCGGCGATCGGGCTGGCGGCCGCGGGTGTGTTCGCGGTCGTCGTGCAGATAACGGTCGGCTACGTCGCCGCCGTTTCTGCGCCTGCCGAGCGGGGCGGCAACATCGGCGCGGTCACGTCGGGAGTGGTGATCGGCATCCTCGGTGTCCGTGTCCTCGCCGGTGTGCTGGGCGACACCCTCGGTTGGCGCGCGGTGTACGTGCTGCTGGCCGTGCTCTGCCTGGTGCTCGCCGTCGTCGTCCGGGCCGGGCTCCAGGCTGACACCAGGACGAGCGGCGAGCGATATGGCCGGGTTCTGGCGTCCATGGGACGTCTCGTGCTCACGGATCGCCTGTTTCTGAGCCGGGGTCTGATCGCCTTCTTTCTCTTCGCCTCCTTCGGGACGCTCTGGAGCGGGCTTTCGCTTCCACTCGGCGCCGGCCCCTGGCGCTTCGGCACCACGGAAATCGGGCTCTTCGGGCTGGCCGGCCTCGCCGGTGCGCTCGGCGCCGCCCACGCAGGAAAATGGGCCGACGGCGGTCGCGCGCAGGCGATCAGCGGGTGGTCACTGGTGCTGCTCACCGCGTCCTGGCTGCTCATCGCCCAGACCGGCGGGCCGACCCTCTGGTTTCTCATCGCGGGCATCGTGCTGGCCGACTTCGCGGTCCAGGCCGTGCACGTCAGCAGCCAGCATCTGCTGACCACAGCACATCCGAGCCGCGCCAGCAGCGTCATCGGTGCCTACATGGCCTTCTACTCCCTAGGATCCGCGTTCGGCGCGGTCACGACCACCTGGGCCTACAGTTCCTGGGGATGGTGGGCTTCCTGCTGTGCCGGCGCCGTCTACTCGCTGTCCGCGTTGGCGGTGTGGGGGCTGGCGCGGCGCAGCGTCACCGCAAGCCCGATCATCGCCCGGCCCAGCGCAGGAGCGCGGCGTCGAGCAGCTTCCGCACAGTGTCGTCCGAGCGCTCCGGATTCCGGGTGTCCGCCCAGGCGATGATCCCGTCCGGTCGCACGAGCAGGCTCGGCAGTGAGGCATCGGGAGTGGGGTCCGCGACATACGCGACCCTGCTTTCGAGCTGACGCACCGAGTCGGCGAATCGGCCGTCGGATGAGCGGTCGACGAGCACGAAGCGGCCGTCGTGGGCGTGGTCCGCGAGCCGGCCACCGGACGCCAGTTCGACGTCCCCGGCGATCGAGCCGACCGGTGCGTCCGCGTCCTCGGCGACGTCGTAGTGCTGCATGAGCCCGGAGGAAAGCGCGATCATGCGGTTCGTCGCGCCGGGCACGGTGAACAGCTCGCCGACGACCTTCCGCAGCTGCGCGGTGCGCTCGTCGCCACGCAGGAGCGCGACCTGCGCCCTCGTCCAGTCCAGCACCCACGCGCCGATCGGGTGCCGCTCGGTCTGGTACGTGTCGAGCAGTCCCGCCGGCGCCCAGCCCTTGATGGTCGCGGCGAGCTTCCAGCCGAGGTTCACCGCGTCGCCGAGACCGAGGTTCAGGCCCTGAGCACTGAACGGCGAGTGCACGTGGGCGGCGTCGCCCGCGAGGAACACCCTGCCCTGCCGGTAGGAACGTGCTTGCCGGGCGTTGTCGGACCACCGGGTCGCCCGGCCGTGGATCTTCTCGATGGTCACCGGGACCCCGGTGACCTCTCGCACAGTGCGCTGTAGTTCTTCGAGCGTGACGGGAGCGTTCTTGTCCTCCGGCTGCGGTCCGAACCGCGCGACGAGGATCCGGCCGGGGATCGGCCCGTAGGCGTAGACGCCACCCCGCGTCCAGTTCCACCCGCGGCGCAGCTCGCTCGGGTCGTCGAAGTCCGCGATGGCTTGATATCCCACCATCTCGGGGTCGGTGCCGGCGAAGTCGATGCCGAGCTGTTTGCGGAGTACGCTCCGGCCGCCGTCGGCCGCGACGACCCATCCCGCGGTGAACTCGCCCGCACTGGTCTCGACCACGACGTCAGCGTCGCCGAACAGGTCACCGCGTACCCCGTGCACTTCGACGCCGCGCCGGATCTCGGCGCCGTGCTGGGCGCAGTATTCCGCGAGCAGCAGTTCGAGGTCGTGCTGCGGCACCGCGATGCCGTTGGCCACCGCCGTGTGCGCGGCGAGCACGGGATCGTTCTGATCGACCAGATCGGCCCGGAACAGCATCCCCGCGAAATGCCCCGTGACCGGGAACCGGCGGGTCGTCTCCGTCGCCGCGTCCACAAGCTCGCGCACCGTGCGGCCCAGCTTGCCGCCCGAGAACCCGGCGGCTTCCATGCGCCGGCGATGCGACTCCTCCGCGGCGGGCAGCAGGCCGCGCCGGTCCAGGATCTCGGCACTGGCGACGTTGACCGAACCGGACTTGATCGTCGGGTCCGGCTCCCGGAGCCGCTCCAGCACCGTCACCCGCACTCCGCGAAGTGCCAGCTCGCCGGCGAGGCACAGGCCGACCGGCCCCGCTCCGACGACGATCACATCAGTCCGCTCCATGGCGCACCCCTTACCCTCGGTCAGTGGCTTTACCTAGTTACCTTACTCGGTAAGCTTACCGGGTAAATATAGCACGAGAAGGAGAAGGGTGTCCCATGGCGAATCGCGGGGATCGGGGCGGTGCGAAGACGCGAGCGCGTATCGCCGCGATCGCGAGCGAACTGTTCCTGGAGCGCGGCTTCGACGACGTCACGATCGCCGAGGTCGCCGCGGCCGCCGGGGTGTCGAAGGTGACGGTGTTCGCGCACTTCGAGCGGAAGGAGGATCTCCTGCTCGACCGTCTTCCCGACGTCATCGACGTCGTGCGGGCCGCGATCCGCGAACGAGGGGATGACGTCGGTGCCGTCGAGGCGCTTCGCCGGGCAGTCCTCGCCCTCGGCGAGGAGCGGCACGTGCTCTCGGGCCTGGGCGGGGACCTCGAACCGATCATGCGGACCATCGCGGCTTCGCCCGCGTTGATCGGGCGGCTCCGAACGTTCGCGTACGAGATCGAGACCGAGCTGGCCGCCGAACTCGACGCGGACGCGAGTTTCGCCGGGGACGGCGGGCTGGCCGCGGCCCTGCTCGTCGCCGCGTATCGGACGGTCGCCGTCGAGACGGTGCGACGCCGGCTGGCCGGAGAGGACCTCGGCGAACTCGCCACGTCGCATCGTCGGCGGGTCAACCAGGCCTTCGATGCCGTGGAACACGGACTCTCGGCGTCGCCCGCGTGACACCCGGCAGCGCACGAACCGAGTAGGAAGCCGCCATGTCCGCGGGAAGACTGTGCTAGGCAACTGAAGTCGCCGTGGACGATCGAGGAGGAACCATGATCCGGCGTTGGAACCCCGATACCGTGGCCGCACCGCTCGGGGCGTACAGCCATCTGGCGCACGTACCCGCCGATCACGAGCTGGTGGTGATGGCGGGTCAAATCGGTGTACTGCCCGAAGGTGGTCTCGCCGGTGAGGACGTGACGGCGCAGACCGAGGCGGTGTACGCCAACATCGAGCGCTTGCTCGAGGCGGCGGGCGCCGGACCGCGGCAGCTGGTGAAGGTGTTCAGCATGGTGGCGAGCACCGAGCACCTGCCGGGCTATCGCGCGGCGATGAGGGAGGTCTTCACCCGCTGGTTCCCCGACGGTGACTGGCCTGCCCACTCGATGATCGTGGTGGCCGCACTGGCGAAACCGGAACTCCTCGTAGAGGTGGAGGCGCTGGCCGCACTCCCACGCTGACCGCGGAAGCGCGCCGTTAATCAAGTAAATGGTTGACACAGGTATGTGTATGGTTGATCGTGGAGGGTGCACCGTAGGGGAGAGGGAAGGAACGCCGAAGCGATGACCGAGCCGCGCGACCACAGGACGTCCGTGCTGATCGTGGGAGGGGGCGTCTCCGGTCTGTCCACGGCGTTGTTCCTTGCCCGGCAAGGAATCCGATCGACGCTCGTCGAGCGGCATCCCACCGAGTCGATCATGCCCAAGGCGCGGGCGTTCAACCCGCGCACGATGGAGATCTACCGCGGCTACGGCCTGGAGGAGGAGATCCGGGAGCGGCGGTCCTATCTGGCCGACTTCCCGGAGATGATCGGCGCCGACACCCTGAACGGCGAGGAGCGCTTCCGCGTCGACCTGGCCGCCCACGTCGAGTCGCCTGCCGGGGTCAGCCCGACGGACTGGGCGGCGATCGATCAGGACGAGCTGGAGCGGCTGTTGCGTGTCCGCGCCTCGGAGGCGGGCGCCGACATCCGGTTCGGCACCCGGATGCTGTCCTTCGATGCCGGCGCCGACGGTGTCTCCGCTGTTGTCCGCGAGCTGGACGGCGAAGCGGAGTACCGGATCGACGCGTCCTATCTCGTCGCCGCGGACGGCCATCGTGCCGGGATCCGGGAGACGCTCGGCATCGGCGCGGATACCTTGCTGCCGCCCGTGCGGGGTTCGTACATCGTCTTCGAAGCCGACCTGACCGAGGCCGTCCGGGACCGCCGGTTCATCCTGGCCTACCTCGACCAGCCGGTGCCGGGGACCGTTCTGGTGCCCGTCGGGCCCGGCCGCTGGACCACTGGGTTCGCCTACGGTCCCGCCATCGGGGAGCGCCCGGAGGATTTCACCGAGGAGCGCTGTGCCGAGCTGACCCGCCAGGCGATCGGTCTGTCCGATGTGGACATCACCTTGCTGCCGCCCGTCCCGGGGCGGCCGGAGAAGGTCGCGCACAGCGCGGCCGGGGGCGGGGCGGTGGTCGCGCACCGCTTCCGGGAGGGCCGGGTCTTCCTCGTGGGGGACGCCGTGCACGTCGTACCGCCGACGGGTTCCTACGGTGCCAGCACCGGAATCGCCGACGCGCACAATCTGGCCTGGAAACTCGCGTCCGTCCTGAAAGGACACGCCGGCGCCGGGCTGCTGGACAGCTACGAGGCGGAGCGCCGTCCCGTCGCGCGAATCACGCTCGATCACGCCATGAACGTGCTGCGGGCACGCACGTCCGGCGGCGCCGAGGGCAACCAGGCCCTCGACGACATCACCATGATCTTCGGCTACCGCTACACGTCATCGGCCATCCACGCCGAAGACTCCTCGGCGGCCACGAGCGTCCAAGACCCCCGGACCGCCACCGGCGAACCCGGCCTGCGCGCACCGCACGTCTGGCTGGAGCACAACGGAAACCGGTTCTCGACCACCGAACTGTGCACGGATTCCTGGTCGCTCCTCGTCGGCCCGGACGGCGAGGGCTGGGAGGAGGCCGCCAAGACGGTGGCCGTCGACCTCGGCATCGACCTGCGGGTCTACCGCATCGGCGCCGAGTTGCGGGATCCCGAACAGCGGTTCCTGGCTGCCTACGGGCTCACCGCCACCGGTGCCAGCCTCATCCGCCCCGACGGCTTCGTGGCCTGGCGCGAGCCGGCCCGGCCGGACCACGGTGGCCTCCGGCAGGCACTGACGACCCTGCTCGCCAGGTAACGGCGCTTCGCCTGCCGTCCCGGGGCGGGTTACCGTCGACCACGGGGCAGCCGCGGCGAAGGAGGGCGCGTGGACGAGATCGATCTTCACGTTCACATCGGGAAGGACCTGAACGGCGACGCCGCGGTCCGCGGCATGGTCGCGTCGACGTTCGGGCTGGCCGGCGACCTTCCCGGTGTGGTCACCACGGGATGTGGGCTGCGGGTGCCGCGTGCGAAGACCTCCGCGCTCCCGGAGCGGGTCACCTGCCTGGCCTGCCGCGAACACGCCGTCCGGGAGCATCTGGGCCGGGCCGATCAGATCGAGCGCCTGGCCGGGCTGCCGGGGACGGACATCAGCGGCGCGCACGCGCGTTCGGTCGCGGATTGGCACCGCGAGCGCGCCAGGAAGTTCACCGGTTCCTGAAGCCCGCGCGGGTCCGGCGCATTTCGTTGCGTGCTGTGCAATTCATTGCGGGCTGGAATTCCGCGGTCCCGTGAAAGTGTGTGGATTTCCGCGGTGATCACCGGCTGTGCATTCATTGTCACCGATGGGGAATCTGCGATGGGTCGCGCAGGATACGCGATTTCGCGGCTGCGCGGTGCTGACAAATTCTCACAACGGGGAATCCCGTTGTTTCGTGCCGCGTAGTGCACCGGACACTCCAGGTTGGTTTGGTGATCACCTGGCTGCATGACGATCTCCCCGGTACGGGTGACGGCGACCGGAGGGCCGGTGCGCGCGGAACGTCCCCGGAAATCCGCATTGTTCGCTTTTTATTCCGAGGGACTACCTATGCCGATAATCGCGGCCGACGGGCAGGCCGGGACAATTCTGCTGGACTGGAACGAGAGTCCGTTCGGCCCACCGCCTGCCGCCATTGAGCGGATTCGGGCACACGCGCACGAGGTCCATCGTTATCCGCGCGGACTCCTGGAATCGGTCACCGCGCGCCTCGCCGCGCATTACGGTGTGGACGCGGATTCGGTGCTGCTCACCGGCGGGGTGGACGAGGCGATCGACCTGGTGCTGACCTCGGCAGGCGCCGCCTGGTACGTCACTCCGGGGTTCGACGGTTACCTCAGCCGCGCCCGCGTGCTCGGCCGGACACCGCGTCCTCTCGAACTGGACGCGGACTGGCAGCCACGGACGGCACCCGCCGACGTCGCCGCCGGCGGAGTCGTGTTCCTCGCCCAGCCGCACAACCCGACCGGGAACCTGTTCCGCCGGGAGTGGATCCACGAAGTGGCCGACGCCGCCGAGCTGATGTTGCTCGACACCACCTACGCGGACTTCGCGACCGCCCCGGTCGTCACCCTCGACGGGCACCGGAATGTCGTGCGGTTCCACAGTTTCTCCAAGGTGTACGGACTCGCCGGGATCCGGCTTGGCGCGCTCATCGGTGCCCCGGACCTGATCGCGACCCTGCGCGGCTGGCAGCGGTTCCAGTCCGTCGACTCGATCGCCCTGCACGCGGTCGACGGCGCGCTCGACGACCAGGACTACCTGCGTCGCTTCCGCACCCACGTTCTGGCGGCGCGGCCGCGCTACGTCGCCGAACTCGCCGCACAGCCGGTGTTCACGGAGGTCCGCGACACCCACACGAACTTCGTCGTCGCGTGCTGCGGGAATGCGCTTTCCGCGGCCGAGGTCGCCGACCGGCTCCTGCAGCACGGCGTCCGTGTCCGGCACTGCGACGTCCTCGGACTGCCCGGATGGCTGCGCGTGACCGTCGGCACCGCCGACGACCTCGCCGCGACGACCCACGCGCTCAGCACGCTCGACCCCCAGCCCGCCGCGCTCTGAAGGCGGAACACCCCAGAAAGGACCCCATGGTCACCCCGGATTTCGAACTTCGCCTCGTCGACGCGCTCGAGCCGATCCGCGGTCTGGCGCTCGCCAACGCACTGCACGCCCTGATGGACTCGGGCGTCTACGACACGCTGCTGGCCCAGCCCGGTCTCTCCGCCGAGGATCTCGCCGCACGGCACGGATTGGCGGCCGACCGGTTCGGCGTGCTGTGCCACTACCTGGCCAACGAAGGCTATCTCGCCGAGGACGCGGGCTGGGCACTGACGGCGAAAGCACGGGAACTCGCCGAGTTCCGGCCGTGGTACACGCTGCTCGTCGGCGGGTACGCCGGAACGTTCGCCCAGCTCGGCGCGACGCTGAAGGACGGGGCACCGTGGGCTGATCGCGACGGCGCCGAGGTGGGCGCCGGATCGTGCGGGATGAGCATGATCGATGTGCTCCCCATGGCCCACCGGCTGCTGGACACGCTGCCCACCGCGGCGCCGACGATCGTGGACCTCGGCTGTGGTGACGCCGCGTTCCTGGTGGAACTGGTGAAGGCCCGCCCGGGGCTGCGCGCGGTGGGATTCGAGCCGGACGCGGTCTCCAGCGGGCTCGCGGCGGAACGTGTCGAGCGGGAAGGCCTCACCGACCGGATCACCATCCATCGGGGGCGCGTCTCCGACGTGCTCGGCGCGGACCTGCCCGGCGACGGCTCCGTCTGCTTCCTGACCGCGTTCGTCCTGCAGGAAATGCTGGAGCAGGACGGCGAGGCAGCCGTGGAAGCCTTGCTGCGCAAGGTGATGGACGCGCATCCGGCGGCGCACTGGCTGGTGGTGGAGGTCGACCACCGGATCGACGACCGCCGCGCGATGGCCCACGCGCTCGCCCGCGCCTACTACAACCCGTACTTCCTGCTGCACGCGCTGACCGAGCAGCGGCTCGAACGCCGTGAGTTCTGGGACGCCCTCTTCGCCAGGGCGGGCCTGGAGATCGCGCAGCTCGATCACCCCGACGACCGCGTCGACTCCACCCGGTTCGAGCTGGGCTATCTGCTCCGGACACCCGCCGGCCGGTAGCCGCTCCCCAGCCCGCGAAACCTTCGAAGCCAAGGAACTTCCGTGACTTCCTCTGCCCCGAGCCGCACCGCCCCCGACGTCGAGGCCGTAGGGCTGCTGTCCGCGATCGAGCGACACGCGCTCACCCGCCCCCGGAACGTCGCCGTCGTCGACGGCGAGGTGACGCTGACCTACGAGGATCTCTACCGCCGTGCGCTCGCACTGACGGCCCGACTGTCCATTTTGGACGTTCAAGCCGGAGCGACGGTCGGGCTCTGCGCGAGGCGTGGGGCGGAGACCGTCGTGGCGATGTTCGGCATCCTGCTGGCGGGCGCCGCCTTCGTCCCGCTGGACCCGGCGGATCCGCGGCTCGGCACCATCGCGGACGGCGCCGGCGTCGGCCTGGTCGTCGCCGCGGAGGAATGGCAGGCGACCTACGTCGCGGCGGGTCTGCGGTGCGTGGATCCTGCCGGGGAAAGCTCCGAAGGTGAGCCGGTCGTGGCAGGCGATGGGGATCTCGCCTACGTCATCCACACATCCGGCACCACCGGCAGGCCCAAGGGCGTCGGGATTCCCCGTGCCGCGCTGGACCATTTCTGCGCGGCCATCGCCGGCGGATACGGCCTGGGGCCGGGCGATCGGGTCCTGCAGTTCTCGTCGGTGACGTTCGACGGCAGCATCGAGGAGATCTTCCCGCCGCTGTGGGCGGGCGCGACGGTGGTCGTCCGCGACGACGAAATGCTCTCCTCGCCGGAGCGGTTCTTCGAGCGGTGCGACACCGCGGCGATCACGATTCTCCACGTGCCGACGGCGTATTGGCACGAACTGGTCGACGTCATGGCGTGCGACGGGCTCGCGCTCCCGCCGTCGGTCCGAGTGGTCAGCGTTGGCGGCGAGGAAATGCGCGAGGACCGGCTTCGCTCCTGGCGTGGTCTCGACGTCGATCCTCGCGTGCGGCTCGTCAACGTGTACGGGCCGACCGAAACCACGGTGATCGCCACCTGGGACGACGTGGCAGGGCCGGACGCGGTGGCCGTCGACGGGCCCAGCATCGGGCGTCCGCTGGCCGGTGTGCTGGTGCGCGTCGTGGGCGAGGACGGGCAGGACGCGCCGGTCGGCGAGTTGCGCATCGGTGGGCCGACCGTGGCCGTCGGATACCTCAACCTGCCCGAGCTGACCGCCGAACGGTTCAGCACCGGCGCCGACGGCGTCCGCTGGTACCACACGGGCGACCGGGTCCGGCAGGATCCCGATGGGCGGCTGACGTACCTCGGGCGCATCGACCGCCAGGTGAAGGTCCGCGGCTTCCGCGTCGAACCGTCCGAAGTGGAGCGTGCGCTCGTCGCCGAGCCGCAGGTACGTGACGCGGCCGTGCGCTACGACCCGGAACGCGCCGCGCTCGTCGCCTATCTGATCGCGGCGGGGGAAACGCTGGATCAGGCGTCGCTCCGTGAAGGGTTGTCGCGACGTCTTCCTGCCTACGCCGTGCCGTCGCTGTTCGTCCCGGTCGAGAGCTTTCCGCTTACCGCACACGGAAAAGTCGATCTCGCCGCCCTCGCCGCCCAACCGTCGCCCATGCGCCCCAATGTGGCGTTGGGTGCGTCCAACGCACCGAACGCCACATTGGGGCGTTTGGGCGCGCTGGTGGGTGACGTGCTCGGGGTGCCGATCGTGGAGCCGGGGGAGTCGATCTTCGCGCTCGGCGCGCATTCGCTCTCCGCGGTGCGCATCAGCACGCGGATCACCCGGGAGTTCGGGGTCCGGGTCGATCTCGCCGATCTCTACGCCCAGCAGACGATCGCCGAGCTGGCCGCGCTGATCGACACCCGCGAGGAAATCCCGGCCGAGGACCGTCCTTTGCGGACGGACGGCGAGCCGCCGCTGACCGGGTTCCAGCGGGACACCTGGCTGGCCGACCAGCTCCATCCCGGCACGGCGATGCATACCCTCGGCCTGCGCTACCGCATCACCGGTCCCGAGGCCGAAGACGACGTCCGCCGGGCGCTCCGCCAGGTCGTCGAGCGGCACGAAGCGTTGCGTGCCACCGTGCGTGTCGTCGATGACGAACCCGTGCTGTCCATCGCCGCCGAGGTAGACGTCCCTGTCGAGACGTACGACCTGACCGAGATGACGGCCGGCGAACGGGAGCGGCACAGGCGGGAACTCGCCGAGGCGCGCGGCCGCACGGTGTTCGATCCGCAGACCGCGCCCCTGCTCGCGGCCACCTTGCTGCGCCTGGGTCCCGTCGAATGGGAACTCGTCGTCGCCGTGCACCACCTCGTGTTCGACGGCTGGTCGGCGTCGGTACTGGCCGAAGACCTCGCCGTACTTCTCGGTGGCGGCCGGCCCGGCACGCCGAGCCGCTTCGCCGACCACCTCCGCCGCGAGGCCGCTGCGACGTCCTCGCACGCGAAGCTCCGTGAGCACTGGGCGGAGCGACTGTCCGGAGTGGACACCGAGGTGGAGTTTCCCGCCGATCGACCACGCCCCGCCGTACGTTCCTTCGCGGGCGCCAAGATCGAACACCGGCTCGACCCGGCGCTGCTGGACCGGATCGAGCAGGCCGCACGCGAAGGCGGCACCACGGTCAACGCCTTCGTGCTCGCGGCCTTGCAGACCGTGATCCTGCGGTTGACCGGCCACACCGACGTCACCGTGCTCTCGCCGGTCGCGCACCGCGGTGATCTGCGTCACGAGTACGGCATCGGCGCGTACATCAACGTGGTGCCGCTGCGCACCGATCTGTCCGGCGATCCGGATTTCGGGACGGCCCTGCGGCGCGCGACGGCGACGGTCGTGGACGCGCTGACCCACGAGGATCTTCCGTTCCCCGAGCTGCTGCGCGGGCTGGACGTGCCGTTCCGCCCCGACCGCAGCCCGCTGACCCAGGTGATGCTCATCGTGGTGAACACCCCCGTCGCGGCGGCGGCATACGGCGGGGTCACGGTCGAGCATCTCGGTGACACGTTCGGCGGAATGACCAAACTGGATCTCACCGTCATGCTGGACTTCCCGGTCGCGGGCCCGGTTCTGACGATCGAGTACGCCACCGAACTCTTCACGGCCAAGACGGCCCAGCGTTTTCTCGATCACCTCCTGGTGCTCATGGCACACGCCGTCGAGGCGCCGGACACGGCGGTGAGCGCGTTACCGGTACTTTCGCCCGCGCGACGCCGGGAGATCCTCGCGCACGGCGAAACCCCGTCCACGGCCGCAGTCGGGCAGACGGCGTATGAATTGTTCACGCGTTTCGTGCGGAGCGCACCGGACGCGCCCGCGGTCCGCGCCGGCGATGTCCGCTGGACCTACCGCGAGCTGGACGCCGAAGCCGGGCGGCTGGCGGCCGTCCTGCGCGCGGCCGGAGTGCGGCGTGGCGATCGCGTCGGGCTCGGCCTGGCCAAGGGGCCGCGGGTGGTCGCCGCGGTGCTCGCCACTTGGAAAACCGCCGCCGCATACGTTCCGCTCGACCCGGATTATCCGGCGGAGCGGCTGCGGCACATGATTTCCGACAGCGGTGCCCGGGTCCTGCTGACCGACCGCCCCGATGCTTTCGATGTCCCCGTCATCGCCTACGACGCCCAGCCACCCGAAGAAGCGCAGCCGGTAGATGTCGCCGAGGTTTCCGACGCGGCGTACGTGCTCTACACCTCCGGGACCACCGGCCTCCCGAAGGGCGTGGTCGTCTCCCACGCCAACCTGTGCCACGCGGTGAGTATGTGGCGCGAGGCCTACGATCTCCGTCCTGAGTGGACACATCTCCAGGCGGCCAGCCCGTCCTTCGACGTTTTCGCCGGGGAGTTGCTGCGCGCGTTGTGTACTGGGGGCGAGCTCGTCGTATGTCCACATGAGACATTGCTTGATCCGGTGGCCTTGCACGCGTTGCTGGCCGAGGCCCGGATCGCGGTGGCCGAGCTGGTTCCGGCCGTACTCCGGGGCCTGCTGGATCATGCCGAGCACACGCCGGAGCGGCTGACGTTCCTGCGGCTGCTCGCCGGAGGGGCGGATCGCTGGTATGTCCACGAATACCGGCGTGCGCAGGCGCTCGTGGGGCCACATGGCCGCGTCGTCAATTCCTACGGCGTCACCGAGGCGACCGTCGACAACGCCTACTTCGACGGCGATACGGGGGAGTTGCCGCCCGAAGTGCCGGTGCCGATCGGCCGCCCGTACCCGGGAAACCGGCTGTACGTGCTGAATTCCCACGGTGAGCCGGTGCCGTTCCGGGTTCCGGGCGAGCTGTGGATCGGTGGTCCCGGCGTCGCGACGGGCTACCACGAACGCCCCGAACTCACCGCGGCGAGGTTCACCGCCGACCCGCTGTCCGCCGAACCGGGCGCGCGCCGGTATCGCACCGGCGACAGCGTCCGCCTGCGCCCGGACGGCGTCCTCGAATTCCTGGGCAGGCTCGACGATCAGGTGAAACTCAACGGTCACCGGATCGAACTCGCCGAGGTCGAGGCCGCGCTGGCCGCGCAGCCCGGGGTCCGCGTCGCCGCGGCGGCGATCCACCAGGACGGCCGTGCGCTGCCCCGGCTCGTCGGCTACGTCGTGCCCGAGGATCCCGCCGCGCCACCCGAGCCCGCGCGTCTTCGCCGGGGATTGCAGGAGCGGCTGGCACACTACGCGGTTCCGGCGCACACGGTGGTCATTCCGGAATTACCGTTGAGCCCCAACGGAAAGCTCGACCGCAAGGCACTCCCGGCACCACCGGGCGAACCCGGCGACGTCGCGACGGCGGAGCCCGCGACAGCGACCGAACGCATGCTGGCGCGGCTCTGGGGCGAGGTACTCGACCGCGAGCACGTCGGCGCGGACGACGGATTCTTCGCGCTGGGCGGCGATTCCTTCTCCGCGCTGCGCGTCACCCGGAGAATCGAGCGGGACCAGGGCGTCCGCGTCGCGTTGCTGGAGCTGTACCGGAACCCCACCGTGCGACGGCTCGGCGAATCCCTCGATGCCCGGCTGGCCAGCGACGTCGAGGAGCCGGACGCGCTTCTCCAGCGCTTGACGCCGAATACGGGGGAAACGCCCGTCGGCACGATCGTCTGCGTTCCCTTCGCGGGTGGCCAGGCCATCACGTTCGAACCCGTGGCCGCGGCGCTGCCGGACGGCTGGGCGCTGTACGCGCTGCAAAGCCCCGGCCGCGACTGGGGACGGCCGGACGAGCCCGCACTGCCCTTCGGCGAACTCGTCGAGGGATGCCTTGCCGAGCTACGGGAGCTGCCCGGCCCGCTGTATCTCTACGGACACTGCCACGGCGCGGCGGTCACGATCGAACTCGCCCGGCGCGCCGAGGCGGAAGGACTTCCGCTGAAGGCCGTGTCGATCGGCGCGTTCTTCCCGGTGGCCCGCTTGCCCGGCCGCGTGTTCGACTGGATCTACCGGCATCTCCCGGTGGATCGGCTCACCTCGGACCGGGCGATCCTGGAGCAGATCAAGGCGCTCGGCGGCGGTCTGTCCGATTTCGCCGATCCGGACGAACGCGCGTTCGTCATGCGTGCGGTGCGGCACGACGAGCGTGGGGTCGAGGAGTATTTCGCCAGGACGCTGACCGAGCGCGAGCCGGTCAAGTTGCGGGCGCCGCTGGTGAGCGTCGTCGGCGCGAAGGACCGGGTCACCGAGCTGTACACCGAGCGGTTCCACGAATGGGAGCATTACGCCGAGCACGTCGACCTCGAAGTCATTCCCAAGGCGGGACACGGTTTCCTCAAGCACCAGGCGGCCAAGCTGACGGAGCTGCTGGTCACGCCGCGCGAACGCGCCGAGCGCCCGGTTCGGCCGACCGCCGGGGAACGGGCCCGGCCGAGCCTGCGCAAGTTCGGCGTCGTCGCGGCGGGACAGTTCGTGTCCACTTTGGGCACGAGCCTGAGCCAGCTCGTGATGAGCCTGTGGGTCTACCAGCAGACCGGGCGGATCACCGAGTTCGCGATCGTGTCCGCGCTGGCGCTGCTGCCCGGAATCCTCGTCGGGCCGCTCGCCGGGGTCGTGGCCGACCGGTACGACCGGCGGAAGGTGATGCTCGCCGCCGACCTCGTCGCCGGGCTCGCCGTCGTCGTGCTGACGGCCCTGCTCATGGGGGATCAGCTGCGGCTACCCCACGTGTATCTGCTGTGCGCCGTGACGTCGTTGTGCACGGCGTTCCAGCGGCCGGCCTATCTCGCCGCCGTCGCCCAGCTCGTTCCGAAGCCGTTCCTGGGACAGGCCAACGGAATCAGCCAGCTCGGGGTCGGCGCGGGCCAGCTGTTCTCGCCGATGTTCGCCGCCGGGCTGCTGAGTGTCCTTTCCCTGCAAGGAATCCTGCTCATCGACGCCGGCACGTTCCTGGTCGCCGTCGTCAGTCTGGTGATGGTCCGCTTCCCGGACCGGCTCTTCCGCAAGCGGGAGGAACCGGTGCGCGCCGAGCTCGTCAACGGCTGGCGCTACATCGCCCGGCGGCCAGGACTCCGGTCCACATTGGCCTTCTTCATCGTCGACCATTTCCTCTACTCGGCCGGTTTCGCGCTGATCGTCCCGCTCGTGCTTGTCGACCACGGGGTCGGCACGGTCGGCATGGTGCTCTCGGCGGGCGGGCTCGGCGCGTTGCTCGGCGCACTCGTGATGGGCATCTGGGGCGGGACGCGCCGACGGGCCAACGGCATGATCGCGTTCATGGGGCTGAACAATCTCGGTCTCGTGGTGATCGGGGCGAGCGGCGAACCGTGGCTGCTGGCGGCGGGCATGTTCGGGATGGCGTTCACCGAATCGCTGATCAACGGGCACTGGATCGCGCTCGTCCAGACCAAGGTGGGGCTGGAACTGCAGGGCCGGGTGCTCGCGATCTTCATCACCGTCGTCACGGTGACGCTGCCGCTGGGCTACCTCGTCACCGGGCCGCTGGCCGATCACTTCTTCCGGCCGCTGCTGCAGCCCGGCGGCGCGCTGGCGGATTCGCTCGGCCAGGTCCTCGGCACCGGGCCGGGACGCGGCCTCGGCGCCGTGATCATCCTCAGTGGACTGTTGCTCACCGGCTGGACGGTGCGCGCCTGGTTCAACCGGCGGCTGCGGTTCCTCGAAGACGCCCTCCCGGACGCGGTTCCGGACGCGGAGATCGAAGACCGTGACACCGAACAACGCCGCGCGGACGCTCAGCTCGTCGGGATCTCCCGAGACGAATCGGCGCGCGAGCGTGAATGGCTCACCACCTGGCGCGAGCTGTACGACGTCTCCCATTCGGCGAGCTGGGACAGCGCAGTGGGAGAGGATTTCGCGGGCTGGGACAGCAGTTACGACGGTTCGCCGATTCCCGTGGCGGAGATGCGTGAGTGGCGTGAGGCCGCCGTCGAGCGAATCCTCGAGACAGCGCCGCGCCAGGTGCTGGAAATCGGCGTCGGCAGTGGCGCGATCTTGACGCGTGTCGCGCCGCGCTGCGAGAAGTACGTCGGCACGGACCTCTCGCCGGTAGCGATCACGACGTTGCGGGAGCGGCTCACCACTCGCCCGGAACTCGCCGAACGGGTCGAACTGCGCGCCCAGCCCGCGCACGATTTCACCGATCTCCCCGAAGGATACTTCGACGTCGTGATCCTCAACTCCGTCGTGCAGTACTTCCCCGGCATGGACTACCTCGAACGGGTTCTGACGGGAGCGCTGCGCCTGCTCGGCCCCGGTGGCTCGCTGTTCGTCGGGGACGTCCGCAATCCGCGGCTGCAACGGTGCTTCGCCACCGCGGTGCAGCGGTCGCGGACACCGGGCGCCACCGGTGCCGAGCTGGCCGCCGCGGTGGACCGGGCCATCGAGGCGGAGAACGAACTCCTGGTGGATCCGGCCTTCTTCACCGCCTTCGCCGAACGCTCCGGCTGCGCCGGCGTCGACCTGCGGGTGAAACGCGGGCGGGCGCACAACGAGCTGACGCGGTACCGCTACGACGTCGTCCTCGGCACACCACCACGTCCGGCCGTCTCGCTGTCCGGCATACCGGAGCTGCGCTGGGGAACCGACGTGCACGACCTCGACGACCTCGGTGCCCGGCTGGCGGCCGGGCAACCGGCCCGCGTGCGCGTCACCGGGGTGCCCAACGGGCGGCTGCGGCCGGACCACGCATGGGCGGGAACGGTGCCGGACCCGGAGGAGATCCACGAGCGCGGGGCACGATGGGGCTATTGGGTCGGCCTGACCTGGTCGGCCACCGACGACCTGTGCCTGGACGTCCTGCTCGTCGAGGCCTCGGACCTGCCGGAGGGGATCTTCACCGGCTTGTTCGCTCAGGACGCGGCTAGCCGCCCGTGAGTGTGGTGGCCAGTTCGTCCAGTCCGATGCACCGCCAGTCGAAGACGTCGGAACTCGACGGCGCGTCCCCGATCGGCCGCTGGACGTAGGCGGTCCGCATCCCGCTCGCCTTGGCGCCGCGAAGGTCCCACGCGTGGGCGGCCACCATGAGCACGCGGTCCGGGGGACATCCGGCGGCGTCGAGGGCGAGCTGGTAGACCTCCGGCGCCGGCTTGTAGGCCAGGGCGGTTTCGCCGGACAGGGCCTGATGCCAGCGCAGCCCGGCGCAGCCCGGCGTGGGCGGCGAGCCGCAGCAAGGCGGCGCGCCCGGCGTTGGACAACCCGATCACCGGGAACCGCCGCGTCAGCCGCTCGAGACCGGCGACGGTGTCGTCCCAGGGCGGCAGGCGCTGACCCGCGGTGGCCAGCCGGGCGATGGCCGCCGGATCGGTGAGCCCGGCGCGTCCGGCCACCCGCTCCGCGGCTTCTCTGTCGATGACCTCGCTGTTCGCGTACGTGCGGTCCCCTTGCGCGATGCGGCGCTGCTCTTGCTCTACGTGCTCCTGCCACGTCGCGAGCGACTCGTCGACGGAGGCGTCGTCGGCTGCGGGCACCGCGTCGCGGAGGGCCGCGCGCAGCCCGCCGGGTTCGTCGACCAGCGTTCCGAGGACGTCGAAGACCACGACCTCGACGGTGTGACTCTCGGCCATGCGTTCCCCCGCTTCGTGCTCGCGTCACCGGTTTGACGGGTGATGATCGTGCCTCAGCGTCGCGTCACCGGTCAAGGGGGTGATGTGCGGAAGCTAATCCGATGCCACGATGCTGCGTTCGATGGCTTCGGTGGCGAAGGTGATCAGGCGCTCCGGCCGGATGCGGTCCTGCCGCGATCCGCCGAGGAGCAGATCGTCCGCGACGCCGATGAGTGCGTCCCACACCCAGTGCGCGAGAGCGGGGTCGTCGAGCAGGGTCTGGCCGTGTGCCTCCGCACTCTCTCGGAGCGTCTTCACGAGCGCTTTCAGGGTGTGCCGGTACACCGTCGCCGACGTCGCCACGCCCTTGGAACGCCGCCCGCCCGCGAGCACCTTCGCTTCCCACTGTGGGGCGGAGCGGCCCAGCCGCCGCCAGAGTTCGGTGATCTGCGGCAGGATTTCGCGGAGCACCCCGGCGATGCCGATCGAGCGGTCCACTTCGGACAGAGTGGTTTGGATGTCTTCGAGGCGGCGGGCCGTCAGTGCGACGAAGACGTCGTCCTTGCCGCCGAAGTACTGGTACACGGTGCCGGAGCTGACGCCGGCCCCGGCGGCGATCGCGCGCATGGTCAGCGCCGTGTAGCCGGACTCCTCGATGAGCCGCTCGGCCGAGGCCAGGATGTCGCGCCGCCTGCCCTCGGCGTCCCCCCAAGCCGTCGGCAGGGGGTCGGTCGTCTCGGTCTTCGCCATGAGAACAACCTTAGTACAAGGCTGGACGATGTTCAGTTTGAGTATTGGACGTTGTTCATTTTGCGGTTATGGTGGCCTCATGGACGAGATGGACGCGGCATTGGCCCGCCGCCTCGCGGACGCGGCAGGCGCGGTCCTGCTGGACCTCCGGCGGACGAACCACGATCCGGACGCTCTGCGCGCGGAGGGCGACCGGCGGGCGCAGGAGGTCATCGATCGACAGCTTCGCGCGCACCGGCCCGCGGACGCGGTGCTGTCCGAGGAGGCGCCGGACGATCCGGCCAGACTCGCCGCCGACCGGGTGTGGATCGTCGATCCGCTGGACGGCACCAGGGAATTCGGCGAGCCGGGTCGCGAGGACTGGGCAGTCCACGTCGCGTTGTGGCAGGCGGGGGAGCTGATCGCGGGGGCCGTCGCCCTGCCCGCGCTCGGCCGCACCTACGCCACCGACCAGCCCATCGAGCCGCCGCCCGCACGAGCCGGGCGGGTGCGCGTCGTGGTGAGCAGAACGCGGCCACCGGCGGCAGCCCAGCGGCTGGTGTCCGCTTTGGACGCCGAACTCGTGCCGATGGGCAGCGCGGGCGCGAAGGCGATGGCGGTGGTCAGCGGCGAGGTGGACGTCTATCTGCACAGCGGTGGCCAGTACGAGTGGGACTCCGCGGCGCCGATCGCGGTGGCCAGGGCCGCCGGGCTGCACACCTCGCGGCTGGACGGCACCGCGCTGACGTACAACCAAGCGGACCTGCGCGTTCCCGATCTGCTGGTGTGCAGGCCGGAGCTGGCGGGTGCGGTATTGGCGGAGGTTTCGGCATGACATTGGATCACCTCGACCGGCTGGAGGCCGACAGCATCGACATCTTCCGCGAGGCGGTCGCGGAGAGCGAGCGGCCGGTGCTGCTCTACTCGATCGGCAAGGACAGCTCGGTGCTGCTGCACCTGGCGCGCAAGGCTTTCTACCCGAGCCCGCTGCCGTTCCCCCTGTTGCATGTGGACACGACGTGGAAGTTCCGGGAGATGATCGCCTTCCGGGACGAGACCGCGCGACGCCTCGGCCTCGACCTGATCGTGCATCGCAACCCGGACTGTGTCGCGCAGGGCATCAACCCGTTCGACCACGGTTCGGCCACGCACACCGACCTGTGGAAGACGCAGGGCTTGCGGCAGGCCATGGACAAGCACCGGTTCGACTTCGCGTTCGGTGGCGCCCGGCGGGACGAGGAGGCGTCGCGCGCCAAGGAGCGGGTGTTCTCCTTCCGCAGCGCTCAGCACCGGTGGGAGCCGAAGAACCAGCGGCCGGAACTGTGGCGGCTGTACAACACCCGGATCGGGCCCGGCGAAAGCATCCGGGTGTTCCCGCTGTCCAACTGGACCGAACTCGACGTGTGGCGCTACATCCGGCGCGAGCGGATCCCGATCGTGCCGCTGTACTTCGCCGCCCCACGGCCGGTCGTCGAGCGCGACGGCACGCTGATCATGGTGGACGACGACCGGATGCAGCTCGCGGACGGGGAAGCGCCCGAGACGCGCAGCGTCCGGTTCCGCACGCTGGGCTGTTACCCGCTGACCGGGGCCGTGGAGAGCCGGGCCCAAACGATCGACGAGATCATCGCCGAAATGCGGACGGCCACCACGTCCGAGCGGCAGGGGAGGGTGATCGACCACGACCATTCCGGCTCGATGGAGCGGAAGAAGCAGGAAGGCTACTTCTGATGACCCAGGCGACCACCGAGATCCGGGACGATGAGGACGTAGAACACGCCGACCTGCTGCGCTTCATCACCTGCGGCAGTGTCGACGACGGCAAGAGCACGCTGATCGGCAGGCTGCTGTACGAGTCCAAGCTCGTCTACAGCGACCAGCTCGCCGCGCTGACCGCCGATTCGAAGCGGCACGGCACCCGGGGCGCCGACCTGGACTTCGCGCTGCTCGTCGACGGGCTCGCCGCGGAACGGGAGCAGGGCATCACGATCGACGTGGCGCACCGGTTCTTCGCGACCGGACGACGCCGGTTCATCGTCGCGGACACCCCCGGCCACGAGCAGTACACCCGCAACATGGTGACCGGCGCGTCCACGGCGGACGCCGCGGTGATCCTGCTCGACGCCCGCAAGGGCCTGCTCACCCAGACCCGCAGGCACACCCATGTGGTGGCGCTGCTGGGAATCCGGCACGTGGTGCTCGCGGTGAACAAGCTCGATCTCGTCGGCTACTCGAAGGCCGTGTTCGACGAGATCAGCGCGGAATACCGCGCTTTCGCCGCCGCGCTGGGCATCGCGGACGTCGTCTGCGTTCCGGTGTCCGCCGTCGAAGGGTCCAATGTGGTCACCCGCAGCGAACGGACGCCGTGGTACGAAGGGCCGACACTGGTGGAGTGGCTGGAGTCGGTCGAGGTGGACGACGGCGCGTCCACCGGCCCGGCGCGGCTGCTCGTGCAGTGGGTGAACCGGCCGGACGACACCTTCCGCGGCTTCTCCGGACGGGTGGTGCGGGGCACGCTCCGCCGCGGCGAACGCGTCCGGGTGCTGCCGGGTGGTCATGAGTCCACTGTGGATCGGATCGTGACCATGGACGGCGATCGGGAGCAGGCCGTCAGCGGGCATTCGGTCACCGTGGTGCTGGCCGACGAGGTGGACGTCAGCCGGGGCAGTGTGCTGGCGGCGCTGGAGGCGCCCGCGGAGGCCGCCGACGCGTTCCAGGCACATCTGGTCTGGATGGACGAGCACGAGATGCTGCCCGGCAGGCGGTACCTGGCCAAGTTCGGTGCCCGCACGACCGGGTTCACCGCCGAGCACCCGAAGTACCGGATCGACGTGGACACCCAGGCTCACCTGCCGGCGAAAACCGTGCGCCTCAACGAGATCTGCGTGACGAACCTGCACATCGACCGGCCGGTGGCCTTCGAGCCGTACCGGACCTGCCGCGATCTCGGCTCGTTCATCGTGCTCGACCCGCTGAGCAACCGGACGGTCGGCGCCGGGATGATCGACTTCGCGACGCGCCGCACGGCGAACCTGCGGTGGCAGGCCCTCACCGTCGACAAGCGGGCGCGCGGAGTGCGCAACGGGCACCGGCCGTGTGTCGTGTGGTTCACCGGCCTGTCCGGTGCCGGTAAGTCGACAATCGCCGACCTGGTGGAAAAGGCGCTGCACGCCGAGGGCGCGCACACCTTCCTGCTGGACGGGGACAACATCCGGCACGGCCTGAACTCCGATCTCGGCTTCACCGACGCGGACCGGGTGGAGAACATCCGCCGGATCGCCGAGGTGTCCGCGCTGATGGTGGACGCCGGGCTGATCGTGCTGGTCTCCTTCATCTCGCCGTTCCAGGCCGAGCGCGCGCTGGCGCGCAGCCTGGTGGAATCCGGCGAATTCTGCGAAGTGCACGTCGACACTCCGCTGGAGGTGGCCGAGCGGCGTGATCCGAAGGGCCTCTACGCCAAGGCGCGCCGTGGTGAACTGGCCAACTTCACCGGAATCGATTCGCCGTACGAGCCACCCCGGGACGCCGAAGTGCGGCTCGACACCACGACCATGAGCGCCGAGCAGGCGGCCGAAGCGGTGCTCGCCAAGCTGCGTGAGATGCGCGTGCTCGGTGACTATTGAACGTTGTCCATACTGTGCTGTTCATTACTGATCCGACCACAGTCACGGCGGAAACGGTTACCTGTGACCAACTCGGCTGCGGCCCGTATCCGCCTCCTTTTGGCCGGATCAGTAATCCTGTAGAGTCCCACTAGAACGTGTTCTAGGAGGTGTCGTGGCCGAGATTGCCGAGGCCTGGACCGAGTTCTGCCGCGCGCTGGAGCGCGCCGGTCAGGTCGTGCTGCGGGACACCGCGCCGGACACGCCGCTGGACCGGGCGGAAGGCTTCCGGTACCTGAGCAGGCTCACGCGCGAAATGCTCTACTCCTGCGTCGACAACGCGGATCCGGACTTCCCCCGGCTGCACGAGCTCGACCTGGTGAAGATCGGCGCCGACAATCCGGACAACGTCTACCTGTCGGCGAACATCCGCGGGGATCGCAGTTACCGGATCACCGGGCGGCGCGGCACGATCGCGTACTTCAGCATCGGTTCCAAGGCCAACCGGTACGCCAAGGACGGCACCATGGCCTCCACCGGCGAGCTGACCGGCGCCGAGCTGGTCCCCGAGCCGGACGGCACCATCGAGATCATCGCCAGCGCGACGAAACAGGGCCGCAACTGGCTGCCGCTCGCCGCCGATTCCACCGGGCTCGTGGTGCGGCAGACCTACCTCGACCGCGCCACCGAGACGCCGGGGCAGTGGCGGATCGAGCGGATCGACGGGTCGGCCGAACCGCCCGAGCTCGACCCGGAGTTCCTGGCCAAGGCGTTCGGGCGGGCCGCGCTCTCGGTGCACGGGACCGCGGAGACCTTCGCCAGGTGGACCGAGAAGTTCATGGCCCGGCCCAACGAACT
The DNA here is from genome assembly GCF_042739895.1 of Amycolatopsis sp. NPDC059021. Lineage (NCBI taxonomy): Bacteria > Bacillati > Actinomycetota > Actinomycetes > Pseudonocardiales > Pseudonocardiaceae > Amycolatopsis > Amycolatopsis sp. NPDC059021. The sequence goes on along the minus strand of NZ_JBHYIQ010000092.1, from coordinate 15,240 downwards.
GCCGGACTTCGGCCAGGACTTCTTCCAGCGAGCCGGCGGCGACCCGGAGATCTTCTACCTGCACGGCTACTGGACGCTGCGGCCGGGCGAGGCATGGGTGATCGAAACCGAGGTGCCGGACTGTCCTTATTGGAATTTCCAGCTGGACAACTGGTGGATGGAGTCACTGGACCAGCGCCGCCGGATCACGGTCAACAAGCACACGGCCACGCTGGACGACGACGGCGGGCTGACCATCGTCGTGGCCGGCCGCGATCCCGGCGTCGGCAACTGGATCGACACCTGCGGGCACGCCACCGGTACCGCGCTGCTGCGCTGGCTCGGTGCCGAGCGCCACCCGCTCCCGCGCTGCCGGGTCGTCCCCGTGGATTCGTTGGTGGTAAAGGAGAATCGATGACCTCGTCGTTGCGTGTCGACGATCTGCTGAGCACAGCGCGGGACAAGACGGGGTTGACGGAATTCGGCGACGACTGGTTTCTCGAACCACTCGGGGTGCTGGTCGACGCCCTCAACGACGAGGCCAGGTTGTCGGAGCTCGGCTTCCACCTGACCCAGCGCAGGTTGATCGCGCTGCTGGCGGATCGGCTCCGGCTGCGTGCGGTGCAACGCGAGCATCCGGAGATCCTCGACGTCGAACCGGTGGTGGTGGCCGAGATCTGCGGCCTGCCCCGCACCGGATCCACGCTGCTGCACCGATTGCTGGCCGCTTCGCCGAAGCTGACGTCCACATTGTCCTGGGAAACGTCCTACCCGCTCCCGTTCCCCGGCGAGGGGCCCGGCGCCGCCGAACGCAAACGCCGCGCGCGGGAGCGGATGCAGGCGTTTCTCGATCTCTCCCCGAACTTCGGCGATATCCACACCATCACCTGGGACGGGCCGGAAGAGGACGTGATCCTGGTCGACCGCTCGTTCACCTCGATGAGCTTCGACTCCTTCTACTGGGTGCCCAGCTACGGCGACTGGCTGCGGGCCGCGGACCAGAGCAAGGCGTATCGGGAGCTGTACCAGTGGCTGCAGGTCCTGCAGTGGCAGGATCCGGCACGGGCGGGCCGGAAGTGGGTGCTGAAATCACCGCATCACCTCACCGCGGTGGACACCGTGCTGGACACCTTCGAGGGCTGCCGGATCGTGATGACGCATCGCTCCCCGGCGCGCGCGGTCCCGTCCTACGCCTCGATGGTGTGCACGATGTCGGCGCAGTACAGCGAGGAAAGCGATCCCGTCGCGGTCGGCCGGTACTGGAGTGACCGGTTCGCCACCGCGTTGCGCGAGTTCACGGCGGTGCGCGCCCGGCGGCCGGACCGGTTCGTGGACGTCCGGTTCGACGCGATGCTGACCGAGCCGGTCGCGCAGGCCCGCCGGGTGCTCGGTGAGCTGGGGCTAGCCGCGGACGACGCCGACGACGCCGCGTTCATGTCCTATGTGGAGCGTGACAAGAAGGAAAGGAACGCCGCGCATTCCTACACGGCGGAGGATTTCGGGCTCTCGGCCGACCAACTCGACCGCGATTTCGCGGCCTACCTGGAGGTGTACCTGTGATGCTCGACGGTGAAGTCGTTCTCATCACCGGGGTCGGGCCCGGACTGGGCGTCAAGCTGGCCGCCCGTGCCGCGGCCGAGGGCGCGAAGGTCGTCATGGCGGCGCGCTCCACCGACGTCATGGACAAGGAAGCGGAGAAGATCACCGCGGCAGGCGGGGAAGCCTTCGGCCTTTCCTGCGACGTCCGCAAACCCGACGAGGTGGCGCGGCTGGTGGACACCGCCGTCGAGCGGTTCGGCCCGATCACCGGGCTGGTCAACTCGGCGTTCGGGCATCCCGGCTTCAGCGCGCTGCTCGACACCCCGGAGAAGGCGATCCGCCGCTCGATGGACATCATTCTCTACGGCGCGCTCAATGTGACCCGCGCGGTGGTGCCGCACATGAAGGCGGCGGGCCGCGGCTCGATCGTCAACATCGGCACGATGGCGACCCGCAAACCGCTGCTGGGCGACGGTGCGTACGCGGTGGCCAAGGCGGCGATGAGCTCGGCGACGCGCTCGCTCGCCGTGGAACTCGGCGAACACGGCATCCGGGTCAACCAGGCGGTGATGGGCTGGCTCGACGGCCCCGGCGTCCGCTACTACCTGAAGATGACCGGCGAGCAGCGCGGGATTTCCGAGCAGGAGGTCTACGACGAGATCGCCGCGCGCAACCCGCTCGGCCGCATTCCGCCGGACGAGGCGTGCGCGGGTTCCGTGCTGTTCCTGTTGTCCCGCTATGCCAGCGAGGTCACCGGGGCGACGTTGGACGTCAATGGCGGGGAGTACATGCCGTCATGACCGACGTTGTCGAGTCCGTCACGGTCGAGATCGGCGCGCCTGCGGAATTCGTCTGGGACGTGCTGATCGACTATCCGCGTTATCCCGAATGGAATCCTTACACCGTCAAGGTGGAGACCACGCTGCGCCTCGGTGACCCGATCGATCTCTCCCTGCCCAACAGGGACGGCTCGGCGGGTACGTTCGTCAACCGCGAGTACATCCGCGTCGTCGACCCGCCGCGTCATCTGCGGTACGACACCGGTGAAGAACTGCCCGGCATCTTCGCCTTCCGCGATCAGTGGATCGAGCCGCTCGGGCCGGCCCGGTGCAGCTACCGCACCACGGACACGTTCAGCGGCAAGTACGCGGAAGCGGTGCTGGAGCAGACCGGGCAGTGGGTCAAGGACGGATTCGACGCCGTCGCTCGCGCGCTGAAGACACGCGCCGAAGACCTGTGGGTGGCCAGGGTGCGATGAGGACGCCGGAATCGACCGTCGCGATCGTCGGTGCGGGCGCGGCCGGGGTGCTGACCGCCGTCCGGCTGCTGGAGGCGGCCGCGCGGGCCCGTCGCCGGATCGCGCCGATCCTCATCGATCCGGCCGCCGAGGTCGGGCACGGGACGGCTTACCGGACGCATGATCTGAAACACCTGCTCAACACGCCCGCGGGCAAGCTCGGCGCGGATCCCGCCGATCCCGGCGGTTTCGTGCGCTGGTGCAGCGCGCAACTGCGGCGGCCGGTGGGACCCGGTGAGTTCCTGCCGCGTCGCTACTTCGGCGACTATCTCGGCGCGCTGCTCGATTCCACCGCCCGGCGCGGTGGCGCGCACTTGGACTACGTGCGCGCGCGAGTCGTGCGGCTGGAGCGTTCCGCGGCGGGTGTGCGGCTGGAACTGGCGTCCGGTTCGACGCTCGCCGCCTCGGCGGCCGTGCTCGCCGTCGGGCCCTGCGCGCCGGACTGTGGCTGGGCGCCGCGGCAGCTCCGGGAATCATCCCGGTTCGTCGCCGATCCGTGGGCTCGCGACGGGGAACTCTCCTCGGACGGGGACGTGCTGTTCGTCGGAACCGGGCTGACGATGGCCGACCTCGCGGTCCAGGTCGACCGTCCTTATCGGACAATCCATGCGGTGTCCCGTACGGGTTTGCTGCCCCGCGCGCACACGTCCCGTCCGGGGACTCCGGTCGTCGTACCGGACGTCGCCGGCTTGGGCCCCGACGAGGTGTGGCGCGCGGTTTCCGGAGGCCGGAGCTGGCGGTCGGCGGTGGACTGCCTCCGCCCGGTCGCCTCGGCGCTCTGGCGCGGGTTCTCCTTCGCCGAGCAGGAGCGTTTCCTCGCCGAAAAGTCGCGGTACTGGAACGTCCTGCGGCACCGGATGGCACCCGCGGTCGCCCAACGGCTGCGGAGGATCCGGCGGGACGGCCGCCTGCGGCTGCACACCGGAGAGGTCACCGGAGCTGTGGAGGACGCGGGTGGGCTGCTCGTCGCGCTGTCCGACGGCCAGGTGCTGCGCGTCGGCCTCGTCGTCAACTGCACCGGGCCGAAACTGGATCTGCGCGCGGGCGGGAAGCTGGTGCCGGGCCTGTTCGCGGCCGGGCTCGCGATGCCCGGCCCGCACGATCTGGGCATCGACACCGCGGCCGACGGGCGCGTGCTCGCCCGCACCGGGCCCGATGCTCCTTTGTGGACACTGGGTGCGCCGCGGGTCGGCACGCTCTGGGAATCCACGGCGATCCCGGAGATCCGGGACCAGGCCGAAGCCGTCGCCACGTCGGTTCTGTCGTTCGTGACAACACGGGCGACAGCGACAGCCTGACTCGGTACGGCTCGAGAGCCGAGGGTCACTGGCCGGTGCGGCCGTCGATCCGTTCGCGCAACAGATCGACGTGCCCGAGGTGGCGGGCGTATTCCTCGATCGTGCCGACCAGGACCTCGCGCAACGACATCGGGCCGCCGCCGCTGCCGTGCTGGTTCGCCGCATCGTCACCGGTGATGTCGAGGCTGGGCGCGTCCGCGACGAACCGCGTGGCGAAGTCCACCTCGGCGCGCCAGGCGTCCCAAGCCTGCGCGACGACCTGAGGATCGGGGACGGCACCGTCGAAATCGCCGTCCGGTTCGGCGGCGGAACAGAACAGCCGGGGCGCGTCCTGCCCCGCCATCAGCACCCGGAAGGTCGCGCGCTCGACTTCGGCCAGATGCCGTACCAGTCCCAGGAGCGACATCGTGGACGGTGCGATGGAGCGCCGCGCCATCGCTTCCGCGTCGAGGCCCGCGCATTTCATTTCCAGCGTGAGTCGCTGACAGCGCAGGGACTCGGCCAGCGTGGTGCGTTCGTCACCCAGCCTCGCCCGGTGTTCACGCGGATCGTCGGGGGACGGCCGACCGTCCTCGGTGAACATGTCGGCTCGTCGGGTCGTCGCCATGACCGCCATCGTCGGCGACGCGCGGGACGGCCGACAAGCGAATAACACCGCACCTGACCAGCGTGACCTGAATCACATCGTGCGCGATGTTTCCTTCGGCTAGATTGCCTCGTGTACGACTTAATCGTGCACGAGGCTTATCGGGGCGCGGTGCCCCGCCGAGGAAAGCGAGAGAACGATGCGGGTTCGTAAGGTGTTCGGTGTGCTCGGGGCCGTGCTGATGCTGGCCGCTATCGCGCCGGCGAGTGCCGCGGCGGGTGGCTCGGGCAAGGCCGAACCCGGCAAGCCGAAGCCGACGGTCGTGCTGGTGCACGGGGCCTTCGCCGAGTCGGCCAGCTGGGACGGTGTGGTGCAGCGCCTGCAGCGGCGCGGATATCACGTCGTCGCGGTGGCGAACCCCTTGCGTTCGCTCAGTGGTGATGCCGCCTACCTGAAGAAGGTGCTGGCCTCGATCGACGGGCCGATCGTGCTCGCCGGGCACTCCTACGGTGGCATGGTCCAATCAGCGGCGGCCGCGGGCAATCCGAACGTGCGGGCGCTCGTCTACATCGCGGCGTTCGCGCCGGAAGCGGGGGAGAGCGCGCTGGAGCTGTCGAACAAGTTCCCCGGCAGCACGCTGGGCGAGACCCTGCAGAGCATCGACCTCGGCGACGGTACGCACGATCTGGTGATCCAGCAGGACAAGTACCGCGCCCAGTTCGCCGCGGACGTACCGGCTTCGCAGGCGGCACTGGCCGCGGCCACACAACGTCCGGTGCGCGACGCCGCGCTGGCCGAAGGCGCCGCCACACCCGCCTGGCACACGATCCCCTCGTGGTTCCTGGTCACCGGGCAGGACCGGAACATCCCGGTGGCGGCGCAGAAGTTCATGGCCGAGCGGGCGCGCGCCCGCGCGGTGGCCGAGCTGCCGTACGCCTCGCACTCCGTGGCGGTGTCGCGACCGGACGCCGTGGCCGACCTGATCGTCCGCGCCGCCCAGTAGTCCCGCGAGGCGGGTGCGCCACCCGCGCCGGGCGCACCCCGGCTCGGGGTAACCTGCGGAAACCTCTCGCGGGGGGGGGCCCCCCGGGGGGGGCCCCCCCCCCCCCCCCGCCCCCCCCCCGGGGGGGGGGGGGGCCCCCACGCCCAACGCGGGGGGGCCCCCCCCGAATAAAACCCCCCCCCAAGC
>NZ_JBHYIQ010000092.1:0-9342 GCF_042739895.1 Amycolatopsis sp. NPDC059021 | reverse complement strand
CGGGGGGGCCGCCCCGGGGCGGGGGTCTCCCGGGACCCGCGCTGGCGGTGCGGCGGGCGGGGGGGCGCCCCCCCCGGCCCCCCGGGGCCCCCCCCCCCTCGACGGGCGCTGCACAGAGCACGAAAGGCGAGGAGCCACACCGGTATGAACAGCGCACCTCAGGCAGGGCCTCCCGCGGTCTCCGACCTGCTCTGCTTCGACCTGTACGCGACCTCGCGCGCGATCACCGGCTTCTACCGGCCCATCCTCGAACAAGCCGGTATCACCTACCCGCAGTTCCTGGTCCTCATGCTGCTCTGGGAACGGGATTCGCGGCCGATACGGGAACTCGTGCGGGAACTCGGGCTCGAGTACAACACCCTGTCGCCGTTGCTCAAACGACTGGAGAAAGCCGGTCTCCTCGTCCGCGTCACCCATCCCGAAGACGACCGCTCGGTGCTGGTCCAGCTCACCGACGCGGGGCAGGACCTGCGGTGGATCGGCACCGAGATGACCTGCCGGCTCGGCGAGGCACTCGAGATGGACGACGCGGAGATCGCTGCCCTTCGCCGCGTCCTGCACAAGGTCCGGCACAACGTCCACTGAGCTCCGGCCGCGTCCGGACCGGGCCGTCGCGCCTCACCGGCCGAGTTCGAGCAGGTGATGGCGAGTGCGTTCGGCGTCCGTGGCACGGTTCTGTGTCTGGTACAGCTCCAAAGCCCGCTGATACGCGCTGTGCGCGGGTTCGCTCTGGTCGAGGGCGTGGTGGGTGTGGGCGAGCCATTCGAGGGTGTCGGCTTCTTCGTAGGCGTGGCCGAGTTTGCGGTACACGCTCAGGGACTGCAGGTAGTAGTGCAGGGCCTGGTGGTGCCGGCCCGCGTGGTGGGCGATGTACCCGAGACTGTCCAAAATGGCCGCTTCACCCTCGGGATAGTCGTGCTGCCGCGCCATCGCCAGCGCGGCCGTGCAGTGGGTGCGGGCCTGTTCGCCGTGCCCCAGCCGTGCCTGGTGCCAGCCGACGTCGTTGAGCGCGCGGGCCTGGCCGAAGGGATTGCCCGCGGCGCGGAACAAGCGGAGGGCGTAGCGTGCGTGTTCCAGTGCGCGGGCGTCGTTTCCCTGCCGTTCCCAGGCACGCGCGAAGATGCGGTGGGTGTAGGCCTGCTCGGCGTGGTCGCCCGCTCGTTCGGTGAGCGCGAGGGCCTCCTGGAGGTGTTCGAGTGCCTCGGCGTGCAAGCCCAGCCGCGCGCAGGCGTTGCCCAGCCGTTGACGGGCCCGCACCAGGCAGGTTGCGTCCTCGATGCGGGTCGCCGCGGCCAGCCCGGCTCGCCACACCGCGAGATCGTCGTGCAGGCGGCCGCGGCGCCACAGATAGGTGGACAGGACCCAGGCCAGCTGCCAGACGAGCGTGGGCCAGTTCCGCGCCTCGGCCATGTTCTGGATGGCGAGCAGATTGGCGTGTTCGGCGGCGAACCAGTCCAGCGCGGTCTCCCGGTCCTCGAGAGGCTGGGCGACACAGCCCGCCGCGCGGTTCCGGAGCCGGGCCGGCGGGCGGTGCGGATCCAGCAGTTGCTGGCCGGCGAAGGCGGTGTGCAGGTAGAAGTCGGCCAACCGGCGCAGCGCTTCGTCGCGGGCGGCTTCGGTGAGGTCCTGTCCGGCATGGCCGGCGGCGTCCAGCTGGATGAGGTCGTGCATCCGGTAGCGACCGGGCAGATGCTGCTGCAGCAGGCTCGCGTTCTCCAGTTCCCGCAGGAGCACCCGGGTCCGGCCGGCCGGTCGCGCGGTGAGGGAGGAGGCGGCGAGCACGCCGATGTCCGGTCCGGGAACCAGGCCGAGGAACCGGAACGTGTCGGCCGTCTCGTGCGGCAGCGCGTGGTAGGAGCAGGACAGCACGGCACGGACGTTCGCGGTCAGGTCGCCGGTGTCGAGGGCGTCGAGCCGTGCGGAGCTGTCCCGGAGTTCTCGTACCAGCGTCGCCAGCGGGAAGTCGCTGTGCGTGCCGGCCCGGGTGGCCACGATGCCCAGTGCCAGCGGCATTCCCGCGCAGTAGGTCAGCAACTCGGCGACCGCGCCGGGTTCCGCGGCGAGGCGGTGGGCACCCAGGTGGCGGCCGAGCAGTCCCTTGGCCTCGGCCTCGGGCAGCACGCCGAGGTCGAGCAGCCGGGCCCCGTGTGTGGTGACGAGGCTGGTGAGCCGGTGGCGGCTGGTGATCAGGACCGCGCAGGCCCGCCCGCCCGGCAGCAGCGGGGCGATCTGGGCCCTGTCCCTGGCGTTGTCCAGGACCACCAGCAGCCGTTTGCCGGCGACCAGGCTCCGGTACAGGCCCACCTGGGCTTCGAACTCCGCGGGAAGGGCGTCGTGGTGGACACCCAGCGCGTCCAGGAAACCCCGGACGGCCAGATCCGGCTCCATCGGGTCGTCCACCGCGTCGAACCCACGCAGGTTGACGTACAGCTGGCCGTCCGGGAAGCGGTCGAGGTGCTGATGGGCCCACCGCAACGCGAGCCAGGTCTTGCCGATGCCGCCGGGGCCGCCGATCGCGCGGATGACCGTTCCGGTGCCGTCCGGGGATTCCTCCAGCGCGGCGTCGAGATGGGCGAGCTCGCCGAGCCTGCCCACGAACGGGCGGGGCGCGGCGGGTAGCTGGCGCGGCACCGCGCGCATCGCCGGGCCGGGGGCGGCGGGCGGGGTGCGGGCGGTGCCGGGATCGGCGGCGAGGACGCGCCGGGGATCCGGGCCTGCTTCCGCCGCGGGCGGCCCCGGTGTGTTCGCCTCGATCCGGTTTCGCGCCGCGATCCAGCGTGCCACCCGCTCGTCGCCCTCGCAGGCGCGGATGAACGCGGCCACCGTCTGGGGACTCGGCAACGCGTTCTTCTTCAGCGCACCCGCCAGCGTGCTGCGGGGCAGGAATTCTCCGGCGTCGGCCGCGCGCTTTTCCAACTGCCGATAGGTGTACCCGGACCGTTCTTTGATCTTCCCCAGCAGGAAAACGAACTCGGCGGCGTCGCGAGCGGCGTCCGGGTGAATGCCCGTATCGTCCACACCTCCATGCTCGCGGCATTCGGCGCGCAGTGGCAATAGGCTGTCCGGAACAATGTCCGGGCAGCCGCCTGACCAGCGCGGACAGCCCGGCTTGTCCGGGACGGCCGTCTGCCGTTGCCGGTCCCGCGAAGCCGGTGGCACCATCATTGTCAGCGGGCCGGAGAACCTCCGGTTCCGGGCAAAGTTCGAATTCCGGACAAAGGGCCGTCGTCTTCGGGCGCCGCCCGTGACCGGATGAGTGTGTGTGGTGAAGTAGCGAGGGGGGAGAGGCACCGCGGTGTCGATCGTGACTCGGATCTGCTCGTTTCCGGGAGAACAACGGGAATATCGTGCGGGCCAATAGCTCGGCGGCGTGGTCATGCCCGGTTCCCGGTCCCGGCGCGCGGTCCCCTGGATGGTCACGCTGGTCGACGACGTCGCGGGGACGAGGCTGGCCGGCGTGTTTCGCACCTCATGCCGGCCAGTCCGTCCACTTCGGACCGGACGGGCCGGACGGTCCCGCGGTTCACGGGGCGAGCAGGTGCGCGAGGGCGGCGGTGGCATCGACGACGTAGTGCTCGGCGACGGCGTCCGGGGTGCGGATGGCTTGCTGGGCAAGGCCGATGGTGAGGGCGCGGACGGCGGGGGTGAGGCGGGCCGCCTGCGCGGGGGTGGTGCGGCGGGCGGGCCTGCGGCCGGGATCGATGACGCGGCCGGTGAGCAGATGGGTGAGGAGTGCGGTGATCTCGCTCGCGTGCGTGGCGATGGCATCGGCGAGTTCTTCGTCGTGTGCGGCCAAACCGGCTGCTTCGACCTCGAAGGCGTACCAGTGGGCGGCGTTCTCGTCGAGGGCGAGCCGGTAGGTGACGAGTGCGTAACCCCGGAGTGCCTCGTGGAGGGTCAGGTCCTGTTCGGTCAGCTCGGCGAGGCGGTCTCGCAGGAGCCGCGCCAGGTGCTCGACGGTGGCCAGGAGCAGCTGCCGCTTTCCGCCGAACCGGGAGTACACCGCGCCCGTGGTCAGGCCCGCCCTGGCGGCGATGTCTTCCAGTCGCGCGGCCCGGTAGCCGTGCGCGGCCATCTCGGCGAGCGCGGCTTCGATCAGCGCGGTGTTGTTGCGCTGTCGTGATTCGGCGCGTTTCACCGGCCATCCCGGCCGACGGCGTCGCCGAGGCGCCGCACCGTCGCGAGCGCGGCTCCGATCTGGACCGCGACCACGTCACGCAACGGGAAGGGATCGGCACACAGGGCCTGCTCGGCGTCCGCGCACCATCGGTCGAACAGGCCGGAGGCCTCCTGGGCGGCGGCGCGCAGGATCGACGGCCGGTTGCCCGCGGCCTGCTCGACGCCGAGCTGGCGTTGTAATAACCCCGCGCACCGAAGCCGCACCATGTGCACGACACAGTGCGCGGCGAAGGATTCGGCGACCGTCGCCTCCCGCCCGGCGACGGCGCCGGCCATCCTGCCGTAGGCGGTCGTCAGCGACGAGCTGTGCTCCAGGGTGTCGGCGAGGGCGGGGCGCATCGGTGAAGAAACCGTCAGCTGGGGCGAAACCCGTTGGTACACCGTGCTCAGCGCACGCGCGTCCGCTTCGAGCTGTGCCGCGTTCTCGCGCAGCACCTCGGCGTAAGCACGCCCGCTCGCGGAGGGATCGGCGGCGCGCGGGTCACGCCACAGCGGCACCTCGGTGATCAGCGTGGTCGTGCCGTGCCGTTCGGCATAGTGCGCGCTGGAGCCGCCGAGCCGCGCGGATCCGTCGGGACGCGCGGTGGCGGCGGCCAGCTCCCGCGCGGGCGGCATCAGGTACACCGCGGGCGCGGCCGCCGGCCAGCCGAGCGTGTCGATCGGACCCAGTGACAGCGGGACGTTCCGGGCGTGCGCGACCTCGGCGAGGTCGTCCGCCACACCGGGCACGTCGTGGCTGAGGATGAAGAAGACCCCGCCGAAATCGGCATTGTGCAGGGAGTACTGGAAAACCGGGCGGAGTTCGTCGATGACCCTGGCCAGTGCCTGGGTCTCGGGCAGCGTCCGGTCGAAATACGCCCGCTCGTCCAGGACGGGGAACGTCCACTCCGGCTGGTCGGGGACGGCCGGGCGGAAGAAGTTCCGGTGGTAGTGCCGGATCGTGTACGGACCGCCGAACCAGTCTTCGTTCAGGCGGGTGGCGTCCGGATCGAGGCAGGGGAGGAAATGCCAGCTGTAGCCCGCCTCGTCGCGCAGCGCGGGGTCCTCGGCCACGAGCCGGGCCAGGTGCGGCACCGTGAGCAGGCCGATGGGCTCGTTGGGGTGCGGGCCACCGATGATCAGCGCGTTCCGGGGGCCGTGGCCCACCGAGAGCATCCGCAGCGGCTCACCCAGCCGGGAGGTGCCGATGCGGCGGAGCCGGCAGACCCCGGGGTGCTCGGCCGCGAGCGCGGCGACCTCGGCGTGGAGTTCGTCGACAGCGGGGATCCGGTCCATGTCCGGCAATCCGCTCAGCCGGTCCGTGACGAGCCCGCTCATGTCGTCCCCCAGAATGATAATCCAGATTATTACCGTAATCGAGATTATCAACGATGTGCGCGGAGCGCCAGTGAGGCTCGTTCCGGTGGCGACCTCGGCACCGTCCACTCGGGACGGAACATGCCCGGCGGAATCACCAAGGGCACGTGGTGGTGAGCGCGCGCAGGTATTCGGTATGCGCTTGCCCGGCGGCTTCGGCGGCACGGAGTGCGCAGCCGCCTGCCGGTCCGCCGGGTGCCCAGGCGAGCACGAGCGTCGACGTCGTCGCCGCGCAGCGCAGCGGGCGGTAGACGGTGTCCGGCATCGGAGTCCTCGGTGGCGAGGTCACGGTCGGGATGCCCGCGCCGTGGCCGAGGCAGAGCGCGGCCCATTCGCTGGTGGCGTACTGGAATCGCGGGTCGGCGCCGTCGTCGGCGCAGGCCGCGAGCACCGCGAGCGTCAGCGGCTGGACGGCTTGATCGAGCAGGACGCACCGATGTCCGGACAACGCGGACGGTGACACCGCGTCCGGGGTGCCGAGCACGTGACCCCGCGGGATGCCGACGACGAGCGGCTCGATGGCCACCGACGACCAGGCGAGCGGGGCGGGCAGGGAAGCACTGCCGGTGTTCTGCCGCAGTACGACGAGGTCCAGTTCGTCGCGCGCCAGCGCCGTGGCCAGTTCCGTGCCCGGTTCGTCGATCAGCACCGACAGTTCGGTGCCGGGCCGCAGCGAGGCGAGTTCCCGGACGAGCTGCGGCAGGACCGGTGTCGCCACCGCGCCGATCCGGATCCGGTCCGGCGGGGCGTGGCCGCCCGCCCGCGCGGCGGCCAGCATCCGGTCGAACTGCGGCAGCACCACCGCGGCGTGGGCGAGCAGCACCTCGCCCGCTTCCGTGAACGTCGTTCCCGCGGGTCCCTCGGTCAGCAGTTCGGCGCCCACCATGCGTTCCAGCCGGTGGATCCGCACCGCGAGCTTCGCCTGCGTGGTGCCGAGCAGGACCGCGGCCGCCGCGACGCTCCCGGCCTCGGCGACGGCGGTGAGGATCTTCAGCTGCCGCAGCTCGATGTCCACTCCGGCGCGGGTCAGTTCGTGCGCGCGGCGAGCCGCCGCAGTGGCGCGGGGAACACGCGCGGGCCGGTGTGCAGGCCGCGGCTGTCCCGGTAGGCGTCGAGGATCACCCCGGCCAGCAGGCCTGCCCGCGACGCGATGGGGCTGTCTTCGCGGTAGAGCAGGAAGTGACTGGTCCGCATCAGCAGGTCCGAGATCGGCCGGTGCACCACGCCCGGCGCGAGCGGGCGCAGTGTCTGGATGAGCGTGACGTCGCCCTGATAGCGGACGATCTCGTCGCGGGGGCCGGAGACCGGGACGTGGTGCGCGATGAGCGGGGAGAAGCCGAAAGGGTGGCAGACCCGCGCGAGGAACTCGCGGCAGCGGTCGGGGCCCGTCGACGAAATCCACCGCTCGTGTTCGAGTTCGGCGAGCCGGACCGAGTGTCTCGACGCGAGTGGATGCCAGTCGGGGAGCATCACGAGCAGGGGGTCGTCGGCGAGGTCGATCCGGGCGGTGTTCGCGGGTGTCGTCACTTCGCACTGTTCGGACAGGACAGCGAGATCGAGTTCACCGTGCTCGAACCAGCTGAGGATTTCCGCGGTGGACTCGGCCGTCCTGATCTCCGCCTGGTCGCCGGTGCCGGTGGCGTCCAAGGCGTCGAGCAGGGGCCCGGCCAGTGCGGTCGCCGACCAGCCCACCCGCAACGCTTTGGCGCGCTGCGCGCATCGCTGCGCCAGATCGGCCCCGATTCTCGCCGTGCGGGCGAGAATCCCGTCCGCGTAATCGAGGATGAGCCGCCCGAACGGGGTGGGGCGGACGCCGGTGCGCTCGCGTTCGAACAACGCCTGGCCGAGCAGCTCTTCGATTCTCCGCAGTTCCCGGCTGAGGGCGGGCTGCGGGAGTACCAGCTGCGCGGCGGCGCGATTGAGGCTGCCCGCTTTCGCGACAGCCTGGAGGTGGCGCAAATGCTTCAGTTCCAGCTCCACGACTGATCACCGTATGGCAGGAGTACCCGCGAGTGCACCGGCGAAAGTGTGATCGCCACCCCTACCAAAGTAGGAAATCCTCTTTCCGAAGTCCGGGGCTCGCGCGACCGCGAAGGCATAGCCCCCTGGCATTAGCCGACCTGCCGGGCTCCGGCGACAGTAGGCACATCCACTCGCGGACACCGGGGAAACCGGACCAGGAAAGGTGGAAATCTCTCATGTTCGAAGCGAGTCCGCTGTCCTCCGGCTGTGCCCGGCTGTTTCCGGGCACACCACACGCCTGCGTCGGGGTGAGTCCGTTCAACGGCTATTTCACCGCGGAACGGCTGGTCCGGCTCGCCGCCTGGACGGCGGACAATTTCGACGACTTCCATTTCTTCGTGCCGGACGATGTCACGGCCTACACACTCGAAGCGCTCGGCTATTCGCCGGCGCGGGCGAAACAGAAAGCGCATCGCCAGTCGTGTCACGTACACAACAAGATCACCACCGCGTTGACCACGCTCGGCGTGCCCGATCCACCGAGCCGGATCCTCGGTATGGCGCGGCTACGGGAGATGCTGGCCTACCGCCGCGTCGCGCACGAGGTGGAGAAGCACTTCGAAACCGACCCCGCATTCCGCTCCGCTTGCCACAACGCTTCCACCTGGGTCCTGCAGGGAAAACTGGGCGACGTGCCGCATGACGGAACGCTGCGGCTCGCGGTCCGCTACTTTCTCGCCGAACTGCCGTTGTTCGCGGCCTCGGGGCTGATCACCGGGAACACCGGGTCGATGTTCGTCTATCACCAGCGGGTGCCCTTTCTGCGGAAGTTCTTCGATCGTGAATTCGCTTTCCGGCCGCATCCCGGACAGGGGTTCCTTGTCGTGCGCGAACCGGTACTGGAAGCGGCGGGCCGATGACGAACCGGCATGACGATTACTCGTTGACGCGCGTCCCGGCGCACGCCCGCCGGTCGTGGCCTTCGGTGGCGGTGCAGCGCTTCGGGCAGGTCTCCTCGTTCCAGCAGTTCATCGTCGGCGCGATGCTCGGGTACGGCATGACGTTCTGGCAGGCGGTGCTGGCGATCACGATCGGTTCGGTGCTGCTCGAGGTCATCACCGTGCTGCTCGGCATCGCCGGTGTCCGTGAGGGACTGTCCACTTCCGTGCTTGCCCGCTGGGCCGGGTTCGGCCGGAAGGGATCCGCGCTCGTCGGCCTGCTCGTGGCGCTGAGCCTCGCGGGCTGGTTCGGCGTGCAGAACGGCGTGTTCGCCCACGGGATGCACGCGCTCGGCGGGACGGTGCCGGAGTGGGTGTGGGCCGTGCTCGGCGGCGTCGCGATCACCACCATCACCGTGTACGGCTTCCGCCTCATGGCCTGGGTCGGCTACCTGACCGTGCCCGCGTTCCTCGTCCTCGCCGGATACTCCATTGTGGACACACTGGGCAGTCATCCGCTCGGGGCACTGGTTTCCGGTCCGCCGCCGGGCCCGCCGCTCTCGCTCGGCGCGGCGACCACACTGGTCTCCGGGGCGTTCATCCTCGGTGCGCTGATGACCCCGGACATGACCCGCTTCAACCGCACGCCGGGCGACGTGGTCAAGCAGACGCTGATCGGCGTGACGCTCGGCGAGTACCTCATCGGGCTGATCGGGGTGCTGCTGGCGCACGCCACGGCCTCGGCCGACATCGTCGGCATCGTCACCTCCTCGTCGGGAGTGCTCGGCACCCTGGTGCTCGCCACCGCGATCTTCAAGATCAACGACTGGAACCTCTACTCGTCGTCGCTGGGCCTGGTCAACGTCGTCGACGTGCTGTTCGGCCGCAAGGTCGGCCGCGTCCGCGT
>NZ_JBHYIQ010000091.1:16710-41942 GCF_042739895.1 Amycolatopsis sp. NPDC059021 | reverse complement strand
GGGGGGGGGGGGGGGGGGCGGGCCCGGGGGGGGGCGCCCCGGGGCGCCGCCGCCGGGCGCGCCCCGCCGGGCGGCGGCCGCCGCGGCCGCCCCCGCGCCCAGTGCGCCGCGCCTGCTGATTTCCGACATTTGTTCCTGCCTTTCCCCTGTGATTCCTCGGTTATCGATACTGACGATTTTCCGCGCCCTGGGTGAACCGGCAAGATAGCTGGGCGGATAACTGTTATCGTGACCGGCGATGGGCAGGTGAAGCGAATGAAGCGGATACTGGTGGCGATCGTCGGCACCGTGCTGGTCGTGGTCGGTGTCGTCCTTCTGGTGCTGCCGGGGCCGGGGCTGCTGCTCGTGCTGGCCGGGCTGCTCACGCTGGCCACCGAGTTCCCCGCGCTGAAGCGCTACATCGAACCGGTGCGCACCCGGGCGATGAAAGCGGCCGAGGACAGCGTGTCCAGTCCACTGCGGATCGCCGGTTCGGTGCTGGCCGGGCTGGCGCTCATCGGCGCGGGTGTCGCATGGGGACTCCTGCCGTGGCTGCCGCTGCACGGCTGGAGTGCCGGGGCGAGCCTGATCCTGTCGGGAATCATCCTGTTCGTCCTGCTGGGCTGGAGCTATCGGCGCGTGCGGACGCGCCGGGCGGCCGAGGACGCCGGGGTAGCGTCGGAGTCGTGAAGGCACCGCGGGCGTGGCTGCGCTCGGCGACCGCGCTGGAACTCCTGGTCTGGCTGGTCGCCGTCGTCGTCGTGGTGACGACCTGGCGCAGCCTCGCCGTGCGCGGGGCCGTGCCCGTCCCGCTCCAGATCCTCTACACGGCGGTGTTCGCCGCGCCGCTGTTCGTCATCGTCCGCGCGCCGCTCACGGCGTGGGCGCTCACCCTCGCCGGCTGGGTGCTGGCTGTGCTGGCCCGCCCGTGGGGGCCTGCCGACGGTATGCCGTGGCCGCTGCCGCAACAGGTCCTGCTGCTGCTCACGGTCGTGGTGGTGGCGGCGCGGGTGCGGCCGCGCACGGCGTGGCTGGCGTGGGCCAGCTCGGTCGTCGTCGCCGTCGGCCTGATCCTGACCGCCGTCCCGTCGGCGATGGACGAGTCCTCGCCGTTCCTCGCCTACGTCGTGTGGTCGGTGCCGCTGGTGACCGCGGTGCTCATCCACTCGCGGGCCCGGGGGCAGCGTGAACTCGCCGATCGGGAGCGGCTGGCCGAGGTCGAGGCGGCGCGGCTGGCGGTGCTGGAGGAACGCGCGCGGATCGCGCGGGAGATGCACGACGTCGTCGCGCACCGGATGTCGATGATCGCGGTGACCGCCGAGACCTCGCCGTACCGGCTCGCCGAACTGCCCGACGACAACCGCGCGGTGCTCGCCGGGATCGCCGCCGACGCGCGGGCCGCGTTGGCCGAGATGCGGATGCTGCTCGGCGCGCTGCGGGGTGACGACGAGGAACCGGCGCTCGCCCCGCAGCCGGGGTGGGCGGAGCTGGACCAGCTGGTGGCCGACGCCCGCGACCGGGGCGTCGAGGTCCGCCATCGCCGTGACGGCGACACGACACCCCCGGAGACGACCGGGCTCGCCGCGTACCGGATCCTGCAGGAGGCCCTGAGCAACGCGGTCCGGCACGCGCCGGGCACGCCGGTCGAGGTCGAGGTGAGCGCCGAACCGGACATGGTTCGCTTGCGGGTGTACAACCCGGTGGCACACGGCACCGGAACGGGGAAGGGGCACGGCGTGCTCGGGATGCGGGAACGCGCCGCCGCGGTCGGGGGCCGCTGCACCGCGGCCGGGACGGGCGACGGCTGGCTGGTGCGGGCGGAACTGCCGGTGCACGGGGGTGAGCGGTGACGACGCTGCGGGTACTCGTGGCAGACGACCACGCGGTGGTGCGCGAGGGATTCGCCGCGTTGCTGGCCGCGCAACCGGATTTCGAGGTCGTCGGCCAGGCGGAGGACGGCATCCTCGCCGAACGCCTCGCCGTCGAACTGCGTCCCGACGTGGTGCTGATGGACATCCGGATGCCGCGTCAGGACGGCGTGACCGCGACAAGGCGGCTGCTGCGCGAAACCCCGGACACGCGGGTACTGATCCTGACCACGTTCGACCTCGACGCCTACGTCTACGAGGCGCTCCGTGCCGGGGCGAGCGGCTTCCTGCTCAAGGACAGCACCGCGGGGCAGGTGGTCGAGGGCGTCCGCGTGGTCGCCGCGGGGGACGCGCTGCTCGCGCCGTCGGTGACCCGCAGGCTGATCGCCGAGTTCGCGGCGCGCCCGGTCGCGGCCGAGGGCAGACAGCTCACCGAGCTGACCGCGCGGGAGTCCGAGGTGCTCGTCCTCGTCGCCCGTGGACTGTCCAATGTGGAGATAGCGGCGGCGCTGACGGTCACCGAGCACACGGTGAAGACGCACGTCAGCAGGCTGCTGGGCAAGCTGGGGCTGCGGGACAGGGCACAGGCCGTCGCGGTGGCCTACGAAAGCGGGCTCGTCAGTCCGGGGAACGACGCATCACTCCCGCGAGTGAGTGCGAAGAGCCGTCCGCGGAGTGACGACCGCTGAGACCGTGATCCCTAACTTGGGGATCATGCGTCCCGTACTGGAATCCCTCGACGTCGACTTCGTCACCGAGCTGTACCGCACCCACGCGGCGGACCTGAAGAACGTCCGCGTGGCACAGCGGACGATCGCCGGCGGCCCCGCGATGAAGGCCAAACTGGACGACGTCGAGGCCGAGCTGACCTACCTGCTGATCCGGCACTTCCGGCCCGAGCTGGTCACCGAGGTCGGCACGTTCCACGGCTGGTCCACCACCTGGATCCTGCAAGCCTTGCGGGACAACGGGTCCGGGCGCCTGGCCAGCTACGACCTGATCGACAACGCCGTCCGCGCGGTGCCGCCCGAGCTGGCCAAGGACCGCTGGGACTTCCACCACGGCGACGTCCGCGAGCGGGACGACGACTGGGCCGCGAAGACGGACTACCTGTTCATCGACGCCGCGCACACCGCGTCGTTCGCCCGCTGGTACCTGGCGAACCTGCTGCCCGCCGTGCCCGCCGGCATCCCGGTGAGCGTGCACGACGTGTTCCACCGCCGCCGCCCGCTCCCGTTCACCGAGGGTGTCGAGGTGCTGCGCTGGCTGGACGGCCGCGGCATCCGGTACTTCACCGCCGCCCCGGCCCGTGCGCGCGAGGTCTACCGGCGGCTGAACGAGGTGCGCACCGAACTGGGGCTGACCCAGCCGGTGCACACCGGGACCGACAATCCCATGTTGTTCTTCATCAATCCGACGTGAAAGCAGGCGGATACGGGCCGCAGCCGACCTGCTCGTAGGTGCTGTTTCCGCCGTGGCTGCCGTCGGATTGATGATGAACGGCTCAGTATCAAGGATTGACCGGCAATAAGCCGCGCTCGGCGAAGACCTTCTTCGCCACGAAGGTCGCGTTAAGCGCTTTCGGGAATCCACAGTAGGCAGTCGCGTGCAGCAGCGTCTCGACGATCTCGACCGGCGTGAGCCCGACGTTGAGCGACGTCCCGACGTGGACCTCGAGCTGTGGTTCGCAGCCGCCGAGCGCGGTCAGCATGCCGAGCGTGACGAGCTGACGATCACGCGGGGACAGCTCGGTCCGCGAGTAGATGTCGCCGAAACCCCAGGCGACGAGCTGGTGGGCGAGTTCGGGGGAGACATCGGCGAGGGCGTCGAGCACGGCTCCGGCGCCCTCGCCGTTGACCTCCTTCAGCTTGCGCATGCCCCGGTCGAACCGGTCCTGTGTGGTCTCTTCGGCGGTCATCTCGGCTCCGTTCCCCCTGGTTCAGGTACGGAGCCGAGACTAGGCCTTACTGCCCGCTTCGGTACAGCGCCGCGACGTCCGCGTCGGACAACGCCCGGTCGTAGAACCGCACCTGGTCGATCGCGCCGTTGACGAAGTCGACCGGGTTCCCGCCGTACCGGCCACGCCCGATCGCGGCGGTGCCGCTCGACGATTCGCCGAGACAGACGCTCTTGGCCGCCACCGGCTGACCGTCCACATACAACTTCAGCTGTCCGGTGGCCGCGTCGCGGACGCCGGCCATGTGATACCAGCGACCCGGTTCCGGTGTGGCCGGCGCCAGCGCCCGCGTGCCGAGCGTGCTGAACGACAGCTTCCGGTCCTGCCCGGAGTACTGCAGGTAAAAGGCGCTGTGGTCACCGCTGTCCTGGCTCACCACGGTCTGGAAGGCGCCGCCCACCGTGCCGTCGCTCGCCGCGTTGAACTTGACCCACGCCGAGACGCTGTAGTTCCCCGCGGTGTCCACAAGGGACGCTCCGGGATCGGCGGACTGCCCGTTGCCGTTGACAGCCAGCGCGGAGCCGGAGTGACCAGCGGTCCAGCCGGCGCCACCTCGCAGCGTCGCGTCGTGCTTGCCGACGACGTCCCTCGCGACGGTCCCGGCGTTCTCGTCGAACGGGTAGGCGGCGATGCCGTCCAGTCCGGGCTTGCCCGGCGGGAGCGGCGGGACGTCACCGCCGATCGGCGCGTTGATCACGGCCAGGTTCGCCGTCCGCGCTGCCGAGAAGTCCATTTTGGCCACTTGCCGGTCGTAGGTGTAGAAGCCGTTGACCTCCTTCTCGACGTCGGTGGTCTGGGTGTAGACCCCGGCGGAGACGCCACAGCGTTGTTTGGCCTGGATCAGGCGTTGCTGGAGTTCGCCGTAGCGCCGGGTCAGTGTCGCGCTGTCCGGCTCCATCTCGTAGGCGAAGCTGCCCTGCGGGTCGAACTCGTGGCCCGCCACCTTCAGCCCGAGCCCGCCGTACTCACCGTCCACAGTGGCCCGTTTCGGATCGGGCATCGGCGCGCCGGGGCCGGTGTAGGTGTGGTCGTCGTAGACATCGCCCCTGCCACTGTCCGGTTCGGACCGGCAGCAGTTGACGCCGGATTCGGCGTTGACGAGCCGTGACGGGTCCCAGGACTTGACGGTGTCGGCGATCCTGCCGACCTCGTAGTCGCCCCAGCCCTCGTTGAACGGCACCCACATCACGATCGACGGGAAACTGCGGTGCTGGTCGATCATCCGGTGCATCTCGGACTCGAAGTTGACGCGCGACGCCGGCGACGGCTCGATGTCATCCTTCATCGCCGGCATGTCCTGCCACACCAGGAGCCCGAGCTTGTCGGCGTGGTAGTACCAGCGGTCCGGCTCGACCTTGATGTGCTTGCGCACCATGTTGAACCCGAGCGCCTTTTCCGTCTGCAGATCGAACTTCAGCGCGGCGTCGGTCGGCGCGGTGTAGATGCCGTCGGGCCAGAACCCCTGGTCGAGCGGGCCGAGCTGGGTCACGGCCTTGCCGTTGAGCAGCATCCGCGTCTTGCCGTCGGAGGTCTTGCCGAGCCCGATCGAACGCATGCCGAAGTACGAGCCGACCTCGTCGCCGTTCTGCCCCAGCAGCCGTACCTTCAAGTCGTACAGATGCGGATCGTCGGGCGTCCACAGGTGCGCGTCCGGCACCGGGAGTTTCAGCGGTTTGTTCGCCTCGCCGACGACCCGGCCGACGAACTTGCCGCCGTCGTAGGCGACCGCCTCGACCTGCTGCCGCACCGGGCCGCCGACGCGCGCGGTGAGCGTCAGCGAACTGCTCGCCAGATCCGGGGTCATGTCGAGCCGGTCGACGCGCGCGGACGCCACCGGTTCCATCCACACCGTCTGCCAGATCCCGGACGAGGGCGTGTAGAAGATCCCGTCACCCGGTTTGCGTTGTTTGCCGATCGGCTGGCCACCCTGGTCGTTCGGATCGGTGACGCCGACGACGAGTTCCTGATCGCGATCCGGGGTCAGCGCGTCGGTGACGTCGACGGAGAACGCGTCGTACCCGCCGGTGTGCCGGGTGACCTGCTTGCCGTTGACCAGGACCGTCGCGTCCCAGTCCACCGCCTGGAAGTGCAGCAGCAACCGCTGGCCCGCATGCCCGACCCGCCAGTCCTGGGGCACCGAGAAAGTGCGCCGGTACCACATCTGCGTTTCGTGGCGCATGATCCCGGACAGCGCGGATTCCACCGGGTACGGGACGAGGATGCGTTCGGCCAGGCTCTTGCCGATCGGCGGCGCCTGGCCGGGGTCGGCCTTCGCGAACTCCCAGACGCCGTTGAGGTTCTGCCATTTGTCGCGGGTCAGCTGCGGGCGTGGGTACTCCGGCAGCGCGTTCGAGGGGGAGACGTCCTTGGTCCATGGCGTTGTCAAGGGTGGCGTCAGCCGTTGCCACTGTGGTGGTGACGCCGCCGAGGCGGCCGGTGCGGTGCCTAGACCGGTGAGGACCACAGTGATGACGGCCCCCAGAACGGCCAAACGAGTGCGGAGCTGTCGATACATCGGCGTACACACTCCTTATCCCGGAACAGGATCACCGGCGGGCGCGGGCGAGCAACCGCTGGATCACCACGACGACCAGCAGGAAGGCCCCGCTGACCACGGATTGGTAGTTGGAGTCGAGCGTCCCGATCTGGTTGATCACGTTCTGGATCACCGTGCGCAGCAGCACCCCGACGAGCGTGCCGATGATCGTGCCCGCGCCGCCGGTGAGCAGGGTGCCGCCGATGACGACCACGGCGATCGCGTCGAGCTCGGTGCCGACGCCGAGCACCGTGACGCCGGACTGGAGGTACGCCGCGGTCATCGCGCCGGCGAACCCGGCGAGCAGCCCGCTCAGCGTGTACACCGAGACCTTCGTGCGGGCGACCGGAAGTCCCATGAGCAGCGCCGAATTCTCCGCGCCGCCGATCGCGAACACCGACTGGCCGAACCGTGTCCGTCGCAAAAGGACACCGCCGAGCGCGAACAGGATCAGCGTGCCGTACACCGGGACGCCGATGCCGAGGATCGTCCCGCGTCCCAAGTGGAGGAACGCCGAATCCGGCCGGATCTGGTACGTCGTCGAGCCTTCCGTGGTGATCGCGAGCAGCAGTCCGCGCGCGAACAGCAGCGAGGCCAGCGTCACGATGAACGGCGCCATCCCGGTGCGGGCGATAAGAACGCCGTTGATCAGCCCGATCAGGCCGCACACCGCGAGCGGCAGCACGAGCGCGCCGAGCACACCCCATTGCGAGCCGTACGCCGCGAGGACACCGCCCAGCGCGTACACCGAGCCCACCGACAGGTCGATCCCGCCCGAGATGATCACGAACGTCATCCCGAGCGCGATCACCGCGAGGAACGAGCTCTGCAACGCCAGATCGCGGAGGTTGTCGACGGAACCGAAGCGGGGGAAGGAAAACCACGCGACGATGACGCCGAGCACCAGGACGACCGCGGCGCCCTGCCGCTGGGCGAGACCCGCCAGCAGCGCACCCCGCGTCGTCGCCGGTGCGCCGGGATCGCTGTTGGTGGGCGGAGAAGCCGTCGCGGTCATGCCCGCCTCCGTTCCCGCGCGACGTAAACCGCGACGACGATGATCGCGGCCTGCACCATCTGCGCGGCCGAGTCCGGCAGATCGTGCTTGATCAGCGTGGCACGGACGAGCTGCATCAGCAGCGCGCCCATGACCGTGCCGAGGATCCGCACCTTCCCGCCGGTGAGCGGAGTCCCGCCCACCACGACGGCGGTGATCGCGGACAGCTCCATGAGCAGCCCGACGTCCGCCGGGTCGCTCGCGCCCAGCCGGGCCGTGGCGAGCAGTCCCGCGACGGCCGCGAGCACGCCGCTGATCGCGTAGACCCCGATCAGCACGCGCTTCACCGGAAGCCCGGCGAGCGTGCTGGCGGTCCGGTTGCCGCCGATCGCCACGAGCCTGCGCCCGAACGCGGTACGCCGCACGACGAGACCCGCCAGCACAGCGAGCACCGCTGCGACCAGCACCATGACCGGGATACCCGCGAGGTCGCCGGTGCCCAGCGCCAGGAAACCGGGATCGTGCAACTGGACGAGCTGGCCGTGCGCGATCACCAGCGCCAGCCCGCGTCCGCCGACGAGTAACGCCAGCGTCGCGATGATCGGCTGGATTCCCAGCTGTGCCACGAGGAATCCGCTGAACAGCCCGGCGGCGAGACCGGCAACGAGCGCGACGGCGACCGCGGCGGCCGGGCCGTAGCCGAGATAGAGCGGGACGAGCGCGGCCGAGAGCGACATCACCGAGCCGACCGAGAGGTCGATGCCTTCGGTGCCGATCACCAGCGCCATCCCGAGCGCCACGATGCACACCGGCGCCGCCTGCACGAGCTGCGTGCGGAAGTTGGCCAGCGACAGGAAGTTCTCGGTGAAGGCGAGGTTGAACAGCAGCAGAGCCACCACGGCGAGGTAGACGCCGTAGTTCTGCAGCCAGGTGGTGACCCGCGCGCGGTCGACGGTCACGCTAGTCATGGGCGTCCTCCCCGGCGGCGGCGATCGCGGCGAGCACGGCTTCCTCGGTGACCCGGTCACCGGACAGCTCGCCAGCGACGGCCCCGTCGCGCAGCACGACGACGCGGTCGGCGCCGTCGATCAGTTCGTCCATTTCGGACGAGATCAGCAGGACACCGAGGCCCTCGGTGGCGAGTTCGTCGATCAGGGCCTGCACCTCCGCCTTGGCACCGACGTCGATGCCCCGGGTGGGCTCGTCGAGCAGCAGCACCTTCGGCTGGGTGCACAGCCAGCGTGCGAGCAGGACCTTCTGCTGGTTGCCGCCGGAGAGTTCGGCGACCTTCTGATCGGGGCTGGACGCCTTGATACGCAGGCGTTTCATGAAGATGTCCACCACGCGGTCCTGTTTCGCGCGGCTGACAAGGCCGAACGGCGACAGCCGGGGGAGCGCCGCGAGCACGATGTTCTCACGCACGGAGAGATTCGGAATGATCCCGTCGGTCTTGCGGTCCTCCGCGAGGAGGCTGATCCCCGCGCGGACCGCGGCGGCGACGTTGCCGGGTGGCACTCTGCGCCCGCCCAGCCACACCGTGCCGCCGTCGAGCGGGAGCGCGCCTACGATTGCCCGCGCTGTCTCGCTGCGTCCCGAGCCGAGCAGCCCCGCCAGGCCGACGACCTCGCCGGGCCGGATGGCGACCGAGACGTCGTCGATGGCGTGCTTGCTGGTCAGGTTTTCCGCACGCAGCAAGGGTTCCGCCTCGGCATGGTGGTCCTCGCCGAAGCTCGTGACGCCGTGCTCGCGGATGTCGCGGATCTCCCTGCCGAGCATCATCGACACCAGCTCGATGCGAGGGAGTTCGGCGAGTGGTCCACTGTGGACCTTCTTGCCGTCGCGCAGGACGGTCACCTGATCACAGATCCGGTACAGCTCGTCCATCCGGTGGCTGACGTACACCACGGCGATGCCGCGTTCGTGCAGTCCATTGAGGACGTCGAAAAGGGTTTCCACTTCGCGAGGTTCCAAAGAGGACGTCGGCTCGTCCATGATGACCACGCGGGCGTCGGTGGACACCGCCCGCGCGAGCGCCACCATCTGCTGCGCGCCGACCCCGAGACTCGCCAGCGGCCTTCGGACGTCGGTGTGGATTCCGTAGCCCGCCAGCAGTTCCGCCGCCTCGGCGTGGATCCGGCGCCAGTCGACCAGCCCCGTCCGGGTGCGCGGCTCCCGGCCGAGGAAGACGTTTCCGGCGATGCTCATCAGCGGGACGAGGTTGACCTCCTGGTAGATCGTGGAGATGCCCGCGCGCTGCGCCTCGATCGGCCGCTTGAACGTCACCGGCTCGCCGAGGTGCCGCAGCTGACCGCCGTCCGGCTGGTACACCCCGGTGAGCACCTTGATGAGCGTCGACTTCCCGGCGCCGTTCTCACCGACCAGCGCGTGCACCTCGCCCGGCCGGACCGCGAAACTCACGCGGTCCAGCGCGATCGTCCCGGGGAAGTGCTTCGAAACCTCGAGCACCTCGAGAACCGGCTCGGCCATCAGTACGCGTTCCCGGCCTTCTGGGCGGCGTTGGTCTCGTCGTACTGGTCGTCACTGATCACGACGGTCGACGGGATCGGCTGGCCGCTCGCGAAGTCCTGCAGTGTCTTGAAGACGAGCTGGCCGAAACGCGGGTTCGACTCGATGACGGCGTTGTAGCTGCCGTCGGCGATCAGCTGGACGGCGTTGCGGGTTCCGTCCACCGACACGACCTTGACGTCCTTGCCGGGGTTCTTGCCCGCGGTCTTCAGCGCGTTGACCGCGCCGATGCCCATCTCGTCGTTCTCCGCGTACACCGCGGTGATGTCGGGGTGACTCTGGACCAGCTGCTCGGTCACCGTCTGGCCCTTGGACCGGTCGAATTCACCGGTCTGCTCGGCCACAATGGACAGTCCGGGCGTCTTGGCGAGCTGATCCTTGAAGCCCTGCGTGCGGTCGGTGGTGACGTT
This sequence comes from Amycolatopsis sp. NPDC059021, assembly GCF_042739895.1. Classification (NCBI taxonomy): domain Bacteria; kingdom Bacillati; phylum Actinomycetota; class Actinomycetes; order Pseudonocardiales; family Pseudonocardiaceae; genus Amycolatopsis; species Amycolatopsis sp. NPDC059021. Next base: position 31,672 of record NZ_JBHYIQ010000091.1, on the reverse strand, counting down.
GTTGCCCGAGGAACCGAGCAGGATCGCGACCTTGCCCTTGCCACCGGTGACGCGGACCAGTTCGTCGGCGGCGCGTTTGCCCTGCTCGACGAAGTTCGAGCCGATGAAGGTCAGGTAGTCGGTGCAGGGCGCCGAGTTCACCTTGCGGTCGATCGTGACCACCGGGACCTTCTTGGCCTTCGCCGCGTCGAACGCGGGCTGCAGGCCGTCGGAGTTGAGCGGCGCGACGACGAGCAGCTGGGCGCCGCGGTCGAGCAGCGACTTGATGTCACTGATCTGCTTGTTGAGGTCACTCTGCGCGTTGGTGACCAGGAGCTTGTCGGCCGGGATGCCGAGCTTGGCCGCCTCGTCCCGGATGGACTGTGTCTCGGCGATCCGGAACGGGTTCGCCTCCTTCTCCGACTGGGAGAAGCCGACGATCGCGGTCTTCGGATCGATCTGCGGATAACCCGTCTGCGTGCGGGAGCAGCCGGTACCGCCGGGGGCGCTCGACGCCGCCGACGCGGCGGGCCCGTTGTTGGCCGAGGACGTCGAAGGGCCCGCTTCGCGGCTGGTGCACGCGCTCAATGCGAGCGTGGCAGTAACGCTCACGGTACCGGTGACCAACAGGAACAGTGCGGAGCGGGATGGGGACACGACGACTCCTCCGGACGGCGACGGCGCGCCGAGTGGAGTGAGCCAGCTCACCCCAGGCGCATGAGGTACTTTTTACATCGTTGGAACAACGTTGTAAACAGGCAAAACGGGGTTAGACTCCAGGTCTGCCCGTTCGAGAGGGGTCACCGTGGCCGTCACGCTCAAGGATGTCGCCACGCTCGCCGGGGTGTCGGTGAAGACGGTGTCGAACGTGGTGAACGGCTACGCGTTCGTGAAGCCGGAGAACCGCCGGCGGGTCGAGGAAGCACTCGCCGCGACCGGCTACCGGCCCAACGTCGGCGCCAGAAACCTGCGTCGCGGCCGGACCGGCTTCCTCGCGCTGATGGTGCCCGAGTTGGCCATCCCGTACTTCGGCGAGCTGGCAGGCCTGGTGATCACGGCCGCGCAGCGGCGCGGCTGGAGTGTCCTGATCGAACAGACCCAGGGCACCCGCGATCGGGAGCGGGCGACGCTGTCCTCGCTCGGCCCGCACCTCGTCGACGGGGCACTCGTGCACCCGGAGGCACTCGAGGCGTCGGACTTCCCGGACTCCGTGGGCGGCATTCCGCTGGTGCTGCTGGGCGAACACGCCGTCGAAGTGGCCATCGACCACGTCGCGATCGACAACGTGCTGGCCGCGCGCACCGCGGTACGGCATCTCGTCGGGCTCGGCCGCCGCCGGATCGCCGCCATCGGCGCGAATCCCCAGCGCGGTACGAGCGAACAGCGCCTGGCGGGCTACCGCGCGGCGCTTTCCGAGGCCGATCTGTCCTATGAGGACTCTTTGGTCGCGCCGGTCGAGAAGTACCACCGTACCTACGGCGCGTCGGCGATGAAACAGCTGCTGGCACTGCCTTCGCCGCCCGACGCCGTCTTCTGCTTCAACGACTTGCTCGCCGTCGGCGCGCTTCGGGCCGCCGCCGAACAGGGCCTGCGGGTGCCCGAGGACATCGCCATCGTCGGCTTCGACAACAACGAGGAAAGCTCGTTCAGCCTGCCGTCGCTGACCACCATCGCTCCCGACAAGGCGGCGCTCGCCGAAGCCGCCGTGGAGCTGATCCACCGGCGGATCTCCGGCGAGGCCGCGGCCGCGCCGCAGGACGTGCAGACCCCGTTCTCCTTGGAGATCCGGGAAAGCACGACCGGCTACGAACGCGACATCGTCAGGACGTGAGCCGCCAGAGCGCCGCCCACTGGACGGCGTCGAGATCCTTCGGCAACGCCCGCGGTGAAACCTGGTTCGCGGCCAGCCACCCGTTCAGGACTCGTGGTTCGAGCGCGCCGGTTTTCCGGAGTATTTCCCGGATTCCGTGCCCTCTGCCGGTGAAGACCGTCTTGACGAATCGCTGGTAGTCCTCGCGCTCGGAGACGAGCGGTTCGCGACGACGGGTCATGGTGAGCAGCCCGCCGTCGACCGACGGCATCGGCCGGAACGCCCGCGCGGGCACCCGGCTGTGCACCGAGAACTCGTACCACGGCCACCAGCTCGCCGTCAGCATGCTCGCGCCGCCGACCCCGGCACGTCGTCGCGCGACTTCCCACTGCACCAGCAGAATCGCGGTGTGCCAGTGGTTCGTGGTGAGGATCCGCTTGAGGATGCCGGTGGTCAGATGGAAGGGCAGATTGCCCACGATCACGTGCGGGCTGCGGGGAAAGCGATACCTGAGGACGTCTTCGTTGACGACCTCGACGTTGCCGGGCGCGCGGTGCCGGAGCCGCCGGGCGAGCCGGGGATCGATCTCGACCGCGGTGATTTCCCGGCCGGCCCGGCCGATCGACAGGGTGACGGCTCCGGCGCCGGGCCCGATTTCGATGACCGGGCCCGTGGTGCGGGCGACGAGCCTGCCGATTTCGGTGATCACAGCGCGATCGACGAGGAAGTTCTGGCCGAGTTCGTGGGCTCCGCCCGGATAGGGGGAAGGCATGAGTGTGTGCTCCGCGAGGGTTCGGTGGAGAACCGGGCGGCGTCGGATGCCGCACCGGTCACGGACCGCTGCGCGGCGGAGCTGGCGCGTGGTGAGGTCAGCCCGCCGCTAGGCGCGACGAATCCTCACGAAGCAGATGGCGTTCACAGCACTCATGGTGCGGCACTTTAGGCCGGTGATGATCAACCGGGCAAACGAATATCCGTGCTTACTGCTCGGTCAGCCTGGTGACGACACCGTCGAGGCCGCTCCGCACGGTGTCCGGGTCGGCGGTGTCCAGGCCGTGGGTGACCTCGTGCCACGGCCCGAGCTGATGCCATCGCAGCGCGCGCTCGCGTTGTCCGCCGGTCACGTCGTACGCCGTTGCCACCGCGTCGGCGAATGTTCGTGGAGTGCCGTACAACGCCCAGGCGAGGTCGATTGCGGCGTCCCCGAGGTGCGTGTCGCCGAAGTCGATCACGCCTGTGAGGCCGTTTTCGTCGGCGAGCACGTGCTCCGGCCCGAGGTCGCCGTGAACCAGGGTGTCGCCGCTCAGTTCCCGTGTCGCGCCGAGGAGCGCGACCGCCGCCGGGCGTCGAGCGGTGGGCAGCATCGGAACGACCTCGGTCCGGAACCGGTCGATCGTCGCCGCGTGTTCTTCGGCCGCTTCCTCGGCGGACGGGATCCCGTGGCGGAGCGCTTCGTCTCTTGGGGCGTCGTGGAGAGCGCGCAGGAAGACTCCGAGGCGGTGACCGGCGTCGGAGTCGGCCTGTGTCAATGGCTCTCCCGGCACGATTTCGTGGCGTACCACCAAGGGAATCTCGGAGAGGACGTGCGGCACGGGCACGGGAAGCGGCAACCGAGGCGCCAGCCACGGCATCAGCCGCACCTCGGCGCGCAGCCGGGCCGCCACCTCCGGACGACGTGGCCGCCGCTCGACCCACCGACCGTCGACGAGCGTCGCCGCGCTGTCCCACCCACCCGGAAAATCCACGAGGGCAAGCGTAGATCATCTCTTGGCCGGTGGCGGCATCCTTATCGGCCGAGGACGGTGAGCACGGCGTCGTAGGTCTGTTCGGCGTCGTGTCCCGCCGGGACCAAATCGTTCCTGGGCGCGGCGTAACGTGGCGGGGCCATAGAAACGTCGCGCCCAGTAGGAGCCCGGTTTCGCCAACCGGATCGCGCCCACCCACCAGCATGGATGCACGAAGAAGCCGAGAAGGACCATTCCGGGTTTGTCCTTGAGGACGAGGATGGCGATCGGAATGACCACCAGGATCGATACTGCCAGTACCGGAACCAGAATCGACAGTATCGACTGCATAGCGGCGCCAACATTATGGGGTACGAGAGAGGTCGCGACGATCAGTACAGCTGCCAGCGCCGCAGTGAGCAGTGCGAATATCACTACTTCTCTCCTGGTGACTCCCCAGGGCATTCTCACAAGCATCTCCTCCGGCTGGATCATCACGGATACGCCCATTCTCGAACTCGTGGCATGGAGTGCTACGAGTGGCCGGGGCCATGCGGAGGAAAATACCCTCCCCTGTCCGGGAGGGGTCCCGGCCGAGCCTCTCACCGGCACGCCCAACCTCAAGAGAGGCCCTCTCAGTACCTGTATCGCCACGGTCTCCCAGACGTCCAGTACGCCTGTCAATATCAGTTAATCCAGCTGCACCGGACGCGGCCGTGTCAGCACATGCTTCCACGACAGAACGGACGAAGACCAATGGCGGACAACCGGTTCACCACTCACTCGGACCTTTTCGAGCTGAGTGGGAAGCACGCATTAGTCACTGGCGGCACCAGGGGCATTGGGATGATGATCGCGCGCGGCCTTCTGCAGGCGGGCGCCCGTGTCATTGTCAGCTCACGCAAGGCAGACGCGTGCGCGGAGGCACAGCGTCTACTGTCCGAATTCGGCGACGTTCAGGCAATCCCCGCCGACCTGTCCAGGTACGACGAGTGCCAGCGCCTCGCCGATCTGGTCAAGGCCGGCTCGGAACGCCTGGACATCCTCGTCAACAACGCGGGAGCGATGTGGCGCGAGCCGCTGGAGACGTTCCCGGCCGAGGCCTGGGACGCGGTGATCGACCTCAACCTCAAGGCGCCGTTCTGGCTGGTGCAGGCGCTGCTGCCGGCACTGCGCAGGGCGGGCACCGCCGATGATCCCGCGCGGGTCATCAACATCGGCAGTATCGCCGCCATCCACGTCGCCGAGGCGCCCAACTACTCGTACGCCGGCAGCAAGGCGGCACTCCATCAACTCACCAGGGTGCTTGCCAGGGAACTGGGCCCACAGCACGTCACGGTGAACGCGGTAGCCCCAGGAGTGTTCCCGTCGCAGATGATGGCGGCCACGATCGATGCCATCGGCGACACGATCGCGGCGAAGGCTCCTCTGCGCCGGCTCGGCCGCGATGACGACATGGCAGGTGCCGCCGTGTTCCTCGCCAGCCGGGCTGGGTCTTACCTGACGGGCGCCATCATCCCGGTCGACGGCGGCGTCGCCACGACCGCATCGGGTACCTAGGCGTCGGCGCGAGGCTTTGCCGACGGGCCCTCGTGAATACCTCCACGCCGGGACTCAAGGGGGTACCAGCAGAACCTCCCTTCGCCTGCGGGGAGGGCCTAGAGTGAGGAGGTGACCATGATCGATCTGCGCACCGAGATCAAGGAGTTCCTGAGTTCGCGTCGGGCGCGGATCACGCCCGAGCGGGCCGGACTGCCCGCCTACGGTGGCAACCGCCGGGTCAAAGGTCTGCGTCGCGAAGAGGTAGCGTTACTGGCGGGGGTATCGGTCGACTACTACGTGCGTATGGAGCGCGGCAGCCTCGCCGGCGCCTCCGCTGGGGTGCTCGACGCGGTGGCTTCCGCCTTGCACCTTGACGAGGCCGAGCGCGATCACCTGTTCCACCTTGCGCGGCAGTCCGGGGCGCCCGGCGGTCCACGCCGCCGGCGACCCGCCGTGTCGGTGCGTCCGGCGCTTGAGCAGGTGCTCGCCGCCATCACTGATGCGCCGGCGTGGATCTGCAACGGCCGTTATGACGTGCTGGCCATGAATCACCTTGCCCGCGCGCTGTATTCACCGGTGCTGGCCGACCCGCGACGGCCGGCGAACACCGCGCGGTTCGTGTATCTGGATCCCGAAGCGGCAGAAACGTTCTTCGTCGACTATGACCGGATCGCCTGTGATGTGGCCGCGAAGCTACGCATGGAATCCGGCCGCAATCCGCACGACGAGGAGCTGATCGCCCTGGTCGGTGAATTATCGACACGCAGTGAACTATTCCGGCAGCGGTGGGCATCTCAGGACGTGCGGCTCCACCGCTCCGGACGCAAGCGTGTGCACCATCCGGTAGTGGGCCGGCTCGACCTGGACGTCGAGTCGATGGATCTGCCTGCCGACCCCGGCCTGCTCCTGACCGTCTACACCGCACCCGCCGGCACGGCGACCGCGGATGGTCTGGCCCTCTTGGCGTCCTGGGCGGCGGGCCAGGAGAGGCTGGCGACCGAGATTCAAGCACTCAGCTGATGTTCCAAGATTCGCCAGCGGGCTCCGACATGCCAGCTCGTCGGCTCAGGCTTCGTGCAACTCCCGGTCGATCAGCGCATGCCCGAGAGGTGATGCGTTGGCCGGGAAGGTGCCGATCTGGCAGTTCTCGATCCGCCCGGCTGTTCCGGAGTACTGCCGCTGCACCCCGGCGGACATTCTGCCTTTCCTCAGGAACCCGGTGTCGAGGATGTCGTCTGCGGTTTTGGTCCATACGAACGGTTTCGGGTCGGTGTTCCATTCGTTGATCCACTTGCGGACGTCGGTTTCGAGTTCGGTGACGCTGCGGTGCGCGGAGCGGCGGAGTTTGCGGTTGGTCAGTTCGGCGAACCAGCGTTCCACGAGGTTCAACCACGAGCTGCTGGTGGGGGTGAAGTGCAGGTGGAACCGTGGGTGGCGGATCAGCCATTCCTTGACCTTCGGGGTCTTATGGGTGGCGTAGTTGTCCAGCACCAGGTGCAGGTCCAGGTGCTGGGGGACCGCAGTGTCGATGAGCGTGAGGAACCGGAGGAATTCTTGCTGCCGATGGCGGCGGTAGTGGTGGGCGAGCACCGACCCGCTGGAGATGTCGAACGCGGCGAACAGGCTGGTGGTGCCGTGCCGGATGTAGTCGTGGGTCATCCGCGCTGGCATGATCGGCAGAATCGGGGCTGTGCGGTCAATTGCCTGCATCTGGCTCTTCTCGTCGACGGCGAGGACCAACGCGTTCTCCGGTGGCGCCATATACAACCCGACGACGTCGCGGACCTTCTCGATGAACTGCGGATCGGTCGAGAGTTTCCAGCTCTGGACCACGTGTGGCTTCAGCCCGAACGCCCGCCAGATCCGGGACACCGCCGACTGCGACCCCGATCGTCCCCCCTTCCGCACGCCGCAACACAATCCGCGACCGCGCCGCCAAACGCTTGCGCCGTCTTCCGCCGACGCGACCATCCACTCAGGACACTGCGCTCCTCGTCGGACAACACCACCGGTTCAACCTTCGGGCTCGGCATACCACGCCCTACCAAGTAAAGGCGAACTAACGACTCACGACACTAGGTGGCGATGGGCAGGTGGAGGATGTTTCTTCTGGGTGTGCGTAAAGGATCTACGTAATCTGGCGGAATGAACTCCGGGAGTCCGTCCTCGGCGATTCGGACCGCCCAATCAGCTTTGTGCAGCAGCCGGTGATGTGCGCCGCAGAGCAGGACGAGATTCCGGAGGATGGTGAGTCCGCCGTTCATCCACTCGAGCACGTGGTGGGCGTCGCAATGTCGGGGCTTGCGATGACACCCGGGAAATGCGCAGCCACCATCCCGGATGATCAGCGCTTTGCGGAGCGCGGGTGTGACCAATCGCTTGGCACGCCCGAGATCGAGCGGTTCGCCCTTGCTGCCCAGTACTGCGGGGATGATCTGGGAATCGCAGGCGAGCATGCGGGCTTCGGTGGCGGTGATGGTGCTGACCATGTCCAGACACGCGGTGCCCAGCTTCGACTTCAAGTCCTCCAGTGTCACTGTGACCAGGAGTTGGGCGCGGTCGCCGCCGGGCACGTCCGGCACGTTGGCGAGCACCGCAATCGCTTCGCCGAAGGCTTCCCCGTACCGTTGGGAAGGTGACCGCAGATCGGGCCACTTGTCTTCCCCGGCGGGACGCGGGGTGGCCAGCGGATCGAGGATGGTGCTCAGCCGGGTTCCGGTGATGGGGTCGAGCTGGCCGTCGATGTCGAACCAGCCGTCTTTCCGCTGCCGCAACCGCAGCTCCGGCTTCCGCTCCGGCGGGTCCGGGTCCTTCGGTGGCTTCCCGTCCTGGTCCATCCGCGCCAGCAACTCATCAGCGGCCTTGACCACTTCCTGAGGTGTCGCGTGGCGGGCCAGCTCCACGAGGATCTTCTCGGCCTTGCTTCTGTCCTCTTCGGACACGAAGCTTGGGACCTTCTTCAGGAAGCGGAGGATCTTGTCGCTGTGGTGTGGGCCGATCTCGCCGTCGAGTGCTGCGGCGCCGGTTGCTGGCGCCATCGCGGGGAGTTCGGTACCGTCGATGTTGCGGCCGGGATTCAGACCGTGGGCGCGATCGAGGTACTTTTTGGCTTCACCGCGCGACATTCGTGCCATGTGGGCGAACCAGGCGGCGGTGGATCCGTACCCGTACAGTTTGGATGCGCCGCGTGAGTCGATTTCGGTGAGGTAGTGGCCGAGTTCGGCGTCTAGGCGCCACATGGCTTCCAGTCGCGTACGCACCTCGTCGGCGAGTTCACGACCGGATCGCCGCCACAGCTCCTGCGGCGGTTCCAGAGTGGACAGATTCCCGGACACGTCACCATCATACCGCGCCGGATAGAACATATGTTCACCACGAATGGGTGAATTGCAGTTTGGGGTAGTGGGGTGTTGTTGACGGTCGGGGTCGCTGATCGTGGCTGTTCAGGCGACGATGTCGGCGAGCCGGGTGACCTCGTCGAGGTCGTCCGTGGCGGGGACGAAGACGGTTTCGCTGGGGACAACTCGATGGAAATGCTGGATGTTCGCCCGTCCGGCGACGGTGTCGCCCAGCGCGAAGTGGGTGAGTACGGCGAGTTTCGGGGTACCCCTGACGGTCCGCCTCCTGCCAGGCTCGTTCACCACCCCCAAGCTGAGCCCGGTCATGGCTGTCGGCAGTGAACCGCCGATGTAGCCTTCGCTCGGGGTCATCGCCTCCCGGCTCGGTCATACGTGTCAGAGCGTCCAGTGTGTCGCTGGCCTAGGCGAGGACGGACTCGCCTGCTATCAGCCGGATACCACGCACCAGCGGGCCAAGCTGCTCGAAGTCGCCCCGACCGGCCGCGCCGCGCTACACCGGACGCAGGCGGCCTACCACCAGCTGGCTTGCTGTATTACCAAAGGCCTCGCCCGCGAGACCCTCGGTGATCTGCAGCGCCGCCTCGAGTCCGAACTGCCTGACCGATTTCCGCCGGAAGATCCGGCGGAAATCGTCCACAGTGGCCGGTATGACGACGTCATCGACAACGGACGCCGAGGTGGTGCTCAAGGGGATGTACGCGGCGGAGGCCGAGTATCTCGCCGCGGGCGGTCCCGGCAAGGCCTCGTTCGCGCCGCTCGCGCCCTTCTTCGCCCGGCACGTTGTGCTGCGTCAGGCGGATTCCCTGCCGTACGGCGGAGATTGGCGCGGCCACGCGGGTATGGAGCGGTTCTTCGTCGCCATGAGTGAGGCCTGGGAATCCTTCGACATGGTCGAGCAGACCTTCTTGAGTCGCCGCAATCCGCTCGTCGTGCTGACCCGGGTGCGTGCCACGGCGAGGGCCACCGGCCGGGAGCTCGAATTCCCGATCCTGCAGACGATCACTGTCGAGCACGGCCGGATCATCGAGGTGTTGCCGTTCTACTGGGACACTGCCGCGATCGCGGCGGCGTGCACCGAATCCACGGTGTAGAACCGACGTGACGGTCCGCGGGGCCGCGGCCATGTGTTCCTGACAGTCGGGGTCGCCAGCGCCAGCACCATGGCGGTTGACACGCACGCGACGTCATTCATACATTATCTCCAACTTTGTATGAATGACGTCGGGAGTTGGTTCGCGTGAAGCTCGGCAACACCGCTGTCGTCCTCGGGGGAAGCGCCGCCGGCCTGTGTGCTGCCGGGGCGCTGTCCGCGTACTTCGACCAGGTGCTCGTGCTGGAACGGGACGAGCTTCCGGCGGAGGCCGAGCACCGGCGCGGCGTGCCGCAGAGCAAGCATCCGCACTTCCTGCTGAACTCGGGCCGCCGCGCGATCGGCGCGCTGTTCCCCGGTTTCGAGGACGACCTCATCGCGGCGGGCGGGCTGCACCTGATGCCCTCGATGGACGCCGCCTACCTCGACAAGGAGGGCTGGTCGGCGCGCAAGCGCAGCGCGATGACGATGATCTACAGCTCGCGGATCCTCATCGAGCGGGTGCTGCGCGACAAGGTGCGGGAGCTGGCCAACGTGGTCATCCGCGAGGGCGTCACCGTGCGGGGCCTGGTCACGACGGGCGGGGCCGTCACGGGGGTCGAGGTGACGACGTCCGGTGGCGACGAGCGCGTGGACGCCGACTTCGTCGTGGACGCGATGGGCCGGGGGTCGCCGGTCGCCAAGTGGCTGGTGGCGGCGGGCTGGCCGGAGCCGGAGGTGCGGACGCTGGACGCCAAGGTCACCTACACGTCCCGCTGGTACGAGCTGCCTTCGGCCCCGCGGCGGCCGGCGTCCTGGTGGTGGCAGCACCTCGTGCTCATGCCGACCCAGGACCGCGGTGAGCATCCCGCGGAGCACGAGTTCCTGGTGAACTTCTTCCCGATCGAAGGCAACCGCGTCATCGCCTGCATGGGCTCGTGGGGCTTGGAAATGCCGCGTACGACGGACGCGTTCATCGAGTCGGCCCGCAGGGTGCGGACCCCGTTGTTCGCCTCCGCGATGGACCGGTGCACGCCCACCTCGGAGGTGCACCTGACCCGATCCACCGGCAACAGGTGGCGACGCTACGACCGCTGGGCGAATCCGCCGAAGGGCCTGGCGTTCATCGGCGACTCGATCTGCGCGTTCAATCCGTTCTACGCGCAGGGCATCAGTTCCGCGTCGGGTTCGGCCCTGCTGCTACGCGAGCACCTCTCCCGCGCCACGAGTCTCGACCCGGGGTTCTGCGCGAGATTTCTTACAGCGCAGCGCAAACTCCTCGGAGTGCCGTGGAGTTTGGCGATGGCCCGCGATCAGGGTTACGAGTGCGCGGAGGGCACCGAGCGGTTGCCCGGGTGGAGGCGCCGCCTTCTCGCGGCCGTGTCCGCCCCGGCGTTCAGCCTCGTCGTCGGTGCCGCCCGGGAGGACGACGTCGTCGACGAGCACTTCGCCAAGGTGTTCAACCTGGACGAGTCGCTGGGCGAGATGATCAGGAACCCGCGGGTGATCGCGGGGCTGGTGCGCTACTGGTTCCGCGCCGCGCTGGGGCGGCACCGGGTGCCCTTCGGTTTCGATCCGCAAGCCGAGCCGCCGGCCACCGACTACTCGGCGGTCGGTACGCGCGATGCCACGATCACGGCGCCGGCGGGATGAGCGCCGGCTGTGGGCCCGAAGTGGAGGCCGTCACTCGCGGTCTCGGCTTCGACTGTCACGACGTCGCACCGGTGGTTTCCGTCCGCGCGCCATGGGAACTCGCTCATTGGACGATGCCGCTGCTCGAGGTGCTGATCATCGGTGGTGCCGTCTTCGCGTTCGTGCACGCCGTCCGCCGGTACCGGGCGGGCGATCCGGTCAATCTCGCGCTGTGGTGGACCTCGCTGGTCTATCTGTTCGTGACCGAACCGCCGCTCTACTTCCCCGAATGGTTCGGTCTCGACCGGTTGTACGGATTCATCTTCGCGCACAACCAGTTCACCGTGCAGTTCATGGGAGACCGGCTGCCGCTCTACATCGTCGCGTTCTACCCGGTGATCAGCCAGCTCGCCTACGAACTTGTTCGCTCGCTCGGGATCTTCGCGCGCCGTGGCCCGGTGGCCGGAGCCGTCGTGGTCGCGTTCGCCTGCCAGGTGTTCTACGAGGTCTTCGACCAGATCGGACCGCAACTGAAGTGGTGGGCCTGGAACCCGGGCAACCACATCGTCAATCACCCCGCGCTGGCTTCGGTCCCGATGACCAGCATGCTGTTGTTCGCCTCGGTTTCGATGGCGGCCATGACCTATCTCGTGATGCGCCTCGCGGGTGGCCGAGCCAGGGACGGCGGACCGCGACGCGGCTGGGCGCTGGTGCCGCGTGTGCTGGTGGCGGGGGTCCTCACACCACCGGCCATGGCGATCGCCGGCATCCCGGCGAGCCTCTTCGGTGGCGACCATCCCGACACGACCGCGCAGGCCTGGGTGCTCGGCGTCGAACTGGCCCTGGTCTGGCTGGCCGGGGCGTGGATCGTCGTGGCACATCTGCGCTCCACCGGGCGCGGAACGGACGAGCCGCTCTCCGCCTTCGGCCGGTATTACCCCGCGATCTACCTCTGCGGGCTGGCGGTGTGCTGGATCGGCGCGCTGCCCGCCTACTTCGGCGCGCACGACGGCGTCACCCGTGACGGCACCCCGATAGGGAGTGGGCCCTACGCGCTTGCCTGTTTCCTCGCCGCCGGTCTGTTGCTGGCCGCGCAGCATGCGAAACGGTTCGCCCGCCCGGCCGCGTCCGTCACCGGTTGACCAGGCGGCTCGTCTGAGACGATGGGCGGCATGGGGTACCACGGATGGCAGGGCGACCCACCCGGCGCCGAAGACGAGGCACGCCGGCGGATCGTCAAGGCGGCGATAGCGTGCATCGACCGCGCCGGGCTGGCCAAGACCAGCCTCTCCCATGTCGCGGCGGAGGCGGGCGTGACCCGGCAGACCGTCTACCGGTACTTCGCCGGTCTGCCCGAAATCCTGCGCGCCGTCGCCCACGCGGGTGCCGAGGAGTTCGCCGAACGGATGCGGAGTCACCTGGCTTCCTTCGACAGCCCTGTCGAGGTCGCGGTCGAATCCGTCGTGTTCGCCGTCCGCAGCCTGCCCGACGAGCCTTACCTGGGCCTGCTCCTCCAAGCCGGTGAAGCCGATTACTTCACCGCCGGGACCGCCACACCTCCCGCCTTCTCGCTGGGGGCGCGGATCCTGCGTGACGTCGAGGTCGACTGGGTCGCCGCCGGTATCACCACCGACGCCGAACTCCAGGGACTCGCCGAGATCCTCATGCGACTGTTCATGTCCTTTCTGCAGTACCCCTCCACGCCACCGGCCACCGACGACGAGCTGCGCGACCTCGTCCGCCGCTGGATCGGGCCGGCGCTGCGGCGGCCTTGAGCGGCACGCCCGGTCATCGCTTGGGCCAGTACCACGACGGACGGTCCAGTGTTCCCTGTCCACTGAGGACGGTCTGGCCGAATTCCTTTTCGAGCGCAAGGGTGTTCACCTCGATCCCCAGTTCGGCCGACACCGGCTCCAGCCCGCGGATCAGCTGCCGCGAATGGGAGACGACGATCAGCTGGGTCGCCTTCGCCGCCTTCGCGATGAGTTCCGCGAGCGCGGGCAGCAGATCCGGATGCAGGCTCGTTTCGGGTTCGTTGAGCACCAGCAACTCCGGTGGCCGGGGTGTGAGCAGCGCGGCCACCCAGAGCAGATACCGTAACGTGCCGTCGGAAAGTTCCGCGGCGTCCAGCGGGCGCAGCAGCCCGTGTTGCCGGAAGCGCAGGACGAACCGGCCGTCGACGTTCCCGATCTCCAGGGTGGAGCCGGGGAAGGCGTGATCGATCGCGGTGCGCAGCGAGTCGCCACCGCCGGATTCCTCGATCGTCTGCAGCGCGGCCGCGAGATCGCCGCCGTCGTGGCCGAGGACCGGGGTGCGGGTGCCGATCCGCGGAATCCGCGCGGGCGCCGCGGAGTCGGTGCGGAAGTGATCGTAAAACCGCCAGGAGCGGATCCGTTCGCGGACCACCAGCAACTCGGGCGCGCGCCGGGGATCGGCGAACTCGCTGAGCATGCTGTCGGTCAGCCGGATCTCGTGCGTGTCCCCGGACCAGGATCCCTTGGCCTCGCGCGTGCGCACCATCGGCCCGGCGCGATCGGCGAGCAGTTTCGCCGGGCGCAGCACCGGCCCGCTCCACACGCATTCCCGTTTGAACTCCGGGTCGAGGCCGAACATGGTCTCCGCCGGGACGGGCAGGCCGAGGTCGAGCGCGTAGCCGAACTCGTCTCCGGCGAACCCGAGCCGGAGCCCGACCGGCTTCGACCGCCGGGTGCCCTGCACCCGGTGCTCACCCGAGCGGACACCGCGGCCGATGGCTTCCGGGCCCGCCCACAGTGTCGAAGGCAGCCCGCCTTCGCGGGCGAGCGCGGCGACGGCGCCGTTGCGCGACGCGTCGGCGAGCAACCGCAATGCCCGGTACAGGCTCGATTTCCCGCTGCCGTTCGCGCCGGTGACCAGTGTCAGCCGGGACAGGGGCAGCACGAGATCTCGCAGGGACCGGTAGTTCTCGACAGCCAGGGTGGTGAGCACACCGCCAAGCTAGCCGCCACCACCGACAATCTTGCCGGACACGAGGTCGAAGGGGACTTTCCCCGCCCGCCGCGGCGAGGAAAGTCCCCTTCGGACTGGGGTGAGCGCTAGTGGCTCAGTACCGGCATCTGCTCGTAGATCCGCGTCGGGACGCCCGCGCTACGGAAACCGTTGGCCCACAAGGACTGCACGCGCGACGCCTCTTGCGCGTTCGGGTTCGCGTTGTGGCAGGACGGGCCGGGGCCGCCACCGGACATCAGCTCCGAGCACGGTCCCTGGTAGTGGTCGGGCAGGCCGAGGGCGTGCCCGGTCTCGTGCGCGGCGATGCGGATCTTGTCGTACTGCTGTGCTTGGGTGTAGTCGATGAAGATGCGGCCGCTCCCGTGGCCGTCGGTTTCGGCGTACGAGCCCTGCGGGTCGTTGCCTTCCTGGTAGCGCAGCGTCGCGCCCGAGGCCCGCTCCTGCAACTGCACGTTCGAGACCGCGCGGTTCCAGTTCGCCGCGCCCGCCCGGATGACGTCGCGGAAGGTGGGAGCGGCGGAGGTGTCGTAGTACACCGTGGTGACGGCCGGTGCCGCCGCGGGCGCGGCGAGCGCGGTGCCCGCGGTCAGCGGTGCGGCCACCACGGCCAGCGCGGCGGCACCGGACAGCAGAAACTTCCTCGACATCAGACAACTCCTCGCCGTACAGGGAAATTTGCCGGGTTTCGCGCGCGCTGGAGTGAATGTAGAGAGCGGTTCGCGTGCTGTGACCCGACTTTCGTACTGCGTGGATGATTGGTGATTTACCAAATGCCGGGGAGTATTGACATCAACAGGTGCGCATACGACAATGCGCGCCCGTGATGGTCTCTGAAGGCCACCTTGAGGGACTCCAAGTC
>NZ_JBHYIQ010000091.1:0-16700 GCF_042739895.1 Amycolatopsis sp. NPDC059021 | reverse complement strand
TTACAAAAACCCCCCGCCCCCCACACCACCCCGCCCCCGTTTCTCACATCTCCCCCCCCCATCCCCCCACAACCACACCCCCCCGGCGCCCATTCAGAGACCTTTGGTCAGTGGCCCAGATAGGTACGCAGGTGGCGGGCGGTCAGGGTGTCGGCGTTCTTCACCAGCTCCGCCGGAGTACCGGTGAAGACGACGCGGCCGCCGTCGTGGCCGGCACCGGGGCCGAGGTCGACGATCCAGTCCGCGTGGGCCATCACGGCCTGGTGATGCTCGATGACGACCACCGTGTTCCCGCCGTCCACCAGTCGGTCGAGCAGGCCGAGCAACTGGTCGACGTCGGCGAGGTGCAGACCGGTGGTCGGCTCGTCGAGGATGTACGTCGAGCCCTTCTCCGCCATCCGGATCGCGAGCTTCAGCCGTTGCCGTTCGCCGCCGGACAACGTCGTGAGCGGCTGGCCGAGGCTCAGGTAGCCCAGCCCGACGTCGCCGAGCCGGTCGAGGACCGTCCTGGCGCCACCGGTGCCGAAGAACTCGCGGGCCTCCGCCACCGACATGGCGAGCACCTCGCTGATGTCCTTGCCGCGCAGCTTGTGTTCCAGCACCGCGGGCGTGAAGCGCTTTCCCGCGCATTCCTCGCAGGTGCTGGTGACGCCCGCCATCATCGCGAGGTCGGTGTACACCACGCCGAGGCCCTTGCACTTCGGGCACGCGCCTTCGGAATTCGCACTGAACAACGCCGCCTTGACGCCGTTGGCCTTGGCGAACGCGGTGCGGATGTGGTCGAGCAGCCCGGTGTAGGTCGCCGGATTGCTGCGCCGCGAACCGCGGATCGCCGACTGGTCGACCACCACGACGCCCTCGCGTTTCGCCAGCGACCCGTGGATCAGCGAACTCTTGCCCGAGCCCGCGACGCCGGTGACCACGGTCAGCACGCCGAGCGGGATGTCGACGCTGACGTCCTGGAGGTTGTGCAGCGTCGCGCCGGTGATGGAGATCCGGCCGGTCGGCTCGCGGAAGACGTCCCGCAGCTTCGCACGGTGGTCGAGGTGGCGCCCGGTGAGTGTGCCCGACGCGCGCAGCCCGGCGACGTCGCCGGTGTAGCACAGCTCGCCGCCCGCCGAGCCAGCCCCCGGCCCGAGGTCGACGACGTGGTCGGCGATCGCGATCGTCTCCGGTTTGTGCTCCACCACCAGGACGGTGTTTCCCTTGTCCCGCAAGCGGAGCAGCAGGTTGTTCATGCGCTCGATGTCGTGCGGGTGCAGCCCGACGGTCGGTTCGTCGAAGACGTAGGTGATGTCGGTGAGGCTGGATCCGAGATGGCGCACCATCTTCACGCGCTGCGCCTCGCCACCGGACAGCGTCCCGGATTCGCGGTCGAGGCTGAGGTAACCGAGTCCGATCCCGATCAGCGAATCGAGGGTCTCCAGCAGGCCCTCCAGCAGCGGCGCGGCCGACGGTTCGTCGAGACCGCGGAGGAATCCGGCCAGATCGCTGATCTGCATGGCCGCGCATTCGGCGATGTTCTTCCCGCCCACCTTCGACGCCAATGCCTTCTGGTTGAGCCGGGCGCCCTGGCAGGCCTTGCACGTCGTGACCGCCACCGCCCGCTCGAAGAACGACCGGAGACGCGGTTGCAGGGTGTCCTTGTCCTTGCTCAGGTAGAGGCGCTTGACCTTCACCGCGAGACCCTCGTAGGTGAGGTTCGCGGTGCCGACCTTGACCTTGGTGTTCTCCTTGTACAGCAAGGCGTCCCACTGGTCCGGGCTGAAGTCCTTGAGCTTGGCGTCCGGATCGAAGAACCCGGACTGGAGGTAGACCTGCACGTACCAGCTGTCCGGCGTGAAGCCGGGCACGGTGATCGCGCCCTCCCGCAACGAAAGCTCGACGTCCACCAGCTCGTCGACGTCCAAATCGGACACTCGCCCGATGCCCTCGCAGTCCGGGCACATACCCTCGGCGAGGTTGAAGCTGAACGCGCCCGAGGTGCCGGCGTACGGCGTGCCGAGCCTGCTGAACGCGATCCGGAGCAGCGTGTGCGCGTCGGTCGCGGTGCCGACCGTCGACCGCGCGTTGGCGCCCATCCGTTCCTGGTCGACCACGATCGCCGCGCTCAGATTGCGCAGCGCGTCGACCTCCGGGCGGCCGATGCGCGGCATGAACGACTGGAGGAACGCGGTGTAGGTCTCGTTGATCATGCGCTGTGATTCGGCGGCGATCGTGCCGAACACCAGCGACGACTTCCCGGAGCCCGACACCCCGGTGAACACGGTGAGCCTGCGCTTCGGGATGTCGAGCGAGATCCCGGTCAGGTTGTTTTCCCTCGCCCCTCGAACCTCGATGACGTCGTGACTGTCGGCAGCCTCGGGCCCCGGCATGAATCCCCCTGATAATTTATGCTGTAAGGAGTTGGCCGGGCCACGTTACTTTATGCTGTAAGGAGTTGCAAGGTGGTTGTCTTCGCGGCGCAGGGCGACGCCCGCCGCTCGATGGCCCTGCTCTGGCGCGATGGCGCGTCTTCGCAGGTCAAAAGTGGTCCGAAGCCCGCGCTCAGCGTGGACGAGATCGTCGACGCAGCCATCGCCATCGCGGACGCGGACGGGATGGCGGCGCTGTCGATGCGTGCGGTCGGCGACCGGCTCGGCCGGACGGCGATGGCGCTCTACACGTATGTGCCCGGCAAGGCCGAACTGCTCGACCTCATGGTCGACCGCGCGCTGGCCGAGCTGGCGGGCGAGTACGACCTCGATGCGGGCTGGCGTGCCGCCGCGACCGCGTTCGCCGAGGATCTGTGGGCGTTCTACCTGCGGCATCCGTGGCAGTTGCAGATCTCGTACGCCCGCCCGGTGCTCGGGCCGGGGGAGTTCGCGCTGCAGGAGACGGTGCTGCGCATCCTGTTCGCGACCGGCCTGCCCGCCCACCGGGTCCGGTGGGTGCTCGGTTCGGTATTCAGCCTCGTGCGCGGGTCGGCACAGATCGCGGCGGAGGCCCGGCTCGCCGCGCGGGAGATCGGCATCTCCGAAGAGGAGTGGTGGTACACGCGGTCCGGGATGCTCACCGAACTCGCGCCGGATCTGGCCGAGCGGTTCCCCATGGTGACGAAGCTGGGTGGCATGGAGCCCGACCCGGACGACTGCACGCCTTATCTGGAGCGGGAAGCACGGTTGACGTTCGAGTCCGGGCTCCAGATCCTGTTCGACGGCGTCGAGGCCGCGATCGCGTCGTGCGCTTATGGGCACTTTCTTCGCTTGCGTTGCGCGTACAGTCCCCTTCAGCGCGTCTTACGAGAGGAAAGTCCCCTTCAGCTCCTCCGGCGGCGTTGCGGAGGTGGTGGCACCGGCTTCGCCGCGACGACGGCGTCGAGCGGGACGACGACAGCGCCGCGTTTCGTCTCCACCGTGCACGTCGTGGCGTCGCGGGCCAGCAACGTGCCGAGCGCGTCGGTGAACCCGCCCTCGATCCGGTAGCGCACGACGACGCGGGTGCCCAGCGGCACGTCCGGCAGACCGCTCACCGGTTCAGATGCGCGGTCAGCTCGTCGTCCGACGGCTCGACCAGATGCGTGCCGTCCGGCCAGACGATCGTCGGGATCCGCCGCGCGCCGTCCTGCAGCTCACGTACGCGCGCTTCGGCGGCGGCGTCCGCTTCGACGTCGATGTAGTCGTACTCGACGCCGGTGCCGTCGAGCAGCGCGCGGCTGCGCTTGACGTCGGGGCACCAGCTCGCGCCGTAGACGGTGAGCTTCGTAGTCAAGAACGGACCTCCGAGCGTTCGGCGTGGATCTCTTCCGGTTCCTCCAGCTTGCCCGAACCCGGTTCGGGGTGGCCGAGGAAGGTCAGCCAGTCGCGGAACACGCGGTGCACCGCTTCGGCGCCCACCGGCTCGCCGGGCGCGGGGAACTCCTTCGGGAACGCGATGAACCCGTGCTGCTGCGGACCGCCGAGCCCGCCGTGCGAGCCGACGTGCGTCTCGAACGGCGAGGCCTGGTCGGAATCCGCGTCGTACCGGCTGTTGATCATGATGTCCGCGCAGTGCGGGAAGGTGTCGACGCGGCGGATCAGCTCCGCCGCGTGCGGGCCGTAAGGCAGCAACGGATCTTCGCCGATCACGACGCCGGTCGCGAGGCGGTGCAGCCCGTCGCGGCCGAGCACCACCGGGCCGAATTCCCGGCTGCGGACCAGGATGAAGCCGACGCCGGGGTGATCGACGAGCGTGGGCACCAGTTCGGGGAACTCGCGCTCGATGGTCTCGAAGTCCACGCGCCCTTCGTGCTCGGTGAACGACACCATCGCGAGGTGCCCGGACACCACCGCGACGACCCCGGGCGCGACGCGGGTGACCTCGCCGGGCGCGCCGCCGGCGGTACGCGGCCGGTCGTCCGCGCATTCGGCGTCCTCCACCCTGGCCCGCAGCCGCCGCGCGATCAGGCCGCCGCCCGCGGCCGCCTCGGCGAGCCCGGCGTTCATCTGCCAGCTCTCCGCCTGACGTCGTTTCCCGGGCGCGACCGGCGACGTCCCGCCGCAGAGCCTGCCGATGTATTCCTGGATGCTTTCGCCGAACCGTTGGGAGAAGGCGTTTCCCTGGGTCTGGCCGTGATCGGAGAGCACAACGAGGTGGTATCGCCGCGGCGCGATCCTGCTCGCGCGGTGCAGCCGGGCGATCTGCTGGTCGATCGAGCGCAGCACGGCGAGGGTGTCGAAGCGTTCGATGCCGGAGTGGTGTGCGACCTCGTCGTAGCCGAGGAAATCGGCGTAGACGACAGACCGGCCGTCGAGCATATCGCCGAGGATCGCGGACACCACGACGTCGCGGGAGATCACCGTCGTTCCCGGACGTGCCAACGGATACAGCCCGCCACGCGGGACTCGCGGCAGCACACCGGCGCGGCGCTGGCGTGTCGAGGCGATCAGCTCCCTGCCGACGTCGACCAGCGCGATGATGAACGTGCGTACCGCGTTCACCGGGTTCGCGAAGTAGGCGTAGTACCCGTCGCCGACGCGATGGTGCCTGCGGTGCCGCAGTTTCTTCGGCACGAGCACCGGCACGGAACTCATCGTGAGACTCACGTGCTCGGCGTCGCCGCTGAACAGGTTGCCGTGGCTCGCGCCGTCCACCGACAGCAGCCCGCCGCCGTCGGAATGCCGCCGCTCGATCTCGGCGGCGTCGCTCGGGTGCGCGCACGCCATGACGTGGTCGCGATCCTTTTCGTACCACCGGAAACCGAGGATGTCGTGGTTGGACCCGTGCAGGATCCCGCAGACGCTCGCGCCGGTCTGCGAACTCCAGTCGGTGTGCCAGCGGGTCAGCGAATGGCTGCCCTCGTTGAGCCACGCGGCCAGCGTCGGCATGTCGCCGTCGCGGATCGCGCGGCGCGCGATGTCGTACCCGAGGCCGTCGATCTGCAGGAACACCACACCCGGCGGCAGTTCCGCGTCGTGGCCACGGCTGTGTCGTTGCCGCCGCCGGGCAGCGCGGCGGAAGAAGACCTCGTCCTGGTCGATCGCCAGCAAACTGGACAGCGCCACGCTGACCACCGCCATCGCGACGACGACCAGCACCGCGGTGCCGAAGCCGTCGATCCGGACGCCGGGCACGGCCTCGAACACCGCGAGCGCGCCCGCCCCGAGCACCAGGAAGCTGCCGACGCCGAGGGTGAAGAACGCGATGGGCATCGCGATCCGCATGATCAGCGGCCAGACGACCGACGCCAGCACGCCGAGCAGGAACGCGCAGACCAGCCGCTGCCACCAGTGCGGCATCGCGAACCCGTCGAGCCAGACGTCGAGCAGGTGCAGCGCGCCGCTGACCACGATCCAGATCACCAGGACGCGGGCGACGGTCCGGCCGCCGCGTAGCAGACGGCCCTTCTCCTGCCCGGATTCCGCGGCTGCCACTGTCGCCTCCCGCTTCTTCTTGACCAGCCTGCCGATCACGTTCGTCAG
Organism: Amycolatopsis sp. NPDC059021; assembly: GCF_042739895.1. NCBI lineage: Bacteria > Bacillati > Actinomycetota > Actinomycetes > Pseudonocardiales > Pseudonocardiaceae > Amycolatopsis > Amycolatopsis sp. NPDC059021. The sequence continues at coordinate 10,761 of NZ_JBHYIQ010000091.1, read as the reverse complement.
CACGGTGACCAGCAGGACCAGGACCGTCGCCAGCAGGGTGGCGATCAACGGCGAGTCGAAGATGCCCCCGCTGAGGATGCCCAGCAGGCTGTACGCGACGGCCCACAGCACACAGGCGCCGAGCGCGGCGGGCGCCAGCCGCCGCCACGGGTAGTTCAGCGCGCCGGCGGCGAGCAGGACCGGGATCCGCCCGGCGGGCACCAGCCGTCCGATGATCACCAGCTGCCAGCCGCGCCGCGCGAACTGGTCGCGGGCCTTGGCCAGCCGGTCGGCCTGCTGGCGCCGCGCGATCCAGCGGACCGCGGCCTCGCTGCCGAACTTCGGCACGGCGAACGTCACCACGTCCCCGATGTACGCACCCAAAACGGCGAGGACGATCACGACCGGCAGGGACAGGTGGTCGGTGGTGGTCGCGACGGCCGCGGCCGCGCCGACGACGGCACCGGTCGGGACCACCGGGATGATCGAGCCGAGCAGGACGCCGCCGAAGAGCGCGGGGTACCCGATCGCCGACGGGTCGGACCAGTTCACGCCAGATCCGTGGTGGCGGGCAGGGCGACGTTCTCGCCGGGTTCGGTGAGCAGCACATCGCAAGGATGCCCGGCGGCGGCGACCGCGGCGGCGAACCGGCGCGGCGGGTCGATCAGCAGCCGGCGCATCCGGGCCGTGCGGCTCAGCCCGCGGACGGCCAGCGTGCCCCAGTGCACTGGGACCGCGATGCGCGCGCGGAGCAGCCCGGCCGCGACGGCGGCGCGTTCCGGGTCGAGGTGACCTGGGCCGAGGTTCGGCCCCCAGCCCCAGACCGGCAGCAGCGCGACGTCGACGGGACCGAGGCCGGCCATTTCGTCGAAGAGGTCGGTGTCCCCGGCGGAATACACCGTGGTCGCGCCGTCGGTGACCAGATGCCCGACCGCGGCACTCTGCGGGCCGTGGGTCAGCCGGGGGCCCCATCGGTGTCCCGAGTGGACCGCCCGGGTGGCCGTGATGCGGAGGTCACCGTCGGTGATCGTCTCGCCCTCGGCGATCTCCTCGACGTGGCGGAAGCCGCGCTTGGCCAGCCAGGATCCCGACCCGCGGGGGACGACGATCCGGGTGCTCGCGCCGATCAGCCGCAGCGAGGGCAGGTGCAGGTGATCGCCGTGCAGATGCGAGATCAGCACCAGGTCCGCGTCCGCCCAGTAACGCGGATCCGGCGCCGGCACCACCCTGGTCAGCGCGCCGATCCGCGAGGTCAGCACGGGATCGGTGAGCACGACGCGGCCGCCGAGTTCGAGCCGGACCGTCGAATGGCCGAGGAAACGCAGGTTGAAGCCGCTCACGTCGTCGAGTATCGCCGGTGAGCTCGGGGAATGCCCGGCGGAGTGTGGACTTCCACACTCCGCGCGCCCGCGTCAGCGCGCGGCGAGGTGCAGTGCGCTCGTCCCGATTCCCGTCGGGCCGCCGAGCAGGGCGGACGTGCCGACCGGGCGGCGTGCCTCGGCCTCGTCGTAGCGCGCCACCGTCATGTGCCAGTGGTGACATCCGGCCAGGTAGTGCTTGAGCCTGTCCACGTAGGCGTTGACGGCTCGGCGGGTCTCGGTGCCGAAGTCGTAGCTGTCCAGCAGCGCGGGCAGTTCGACCGACGCCGCGTGCTCGAACTCCCGCATCCGGGCGTCGATCAGGTCGGTGACCACGTCGAAGGCGCGGTCGCGTGGGGTCTCCAGGAAGTTCTCCACGGTCAGCACCGCGTTGTGCACTTCCCCCTCGAACTGGATCTCCTTCTGGTAGGAGATGACGTCGTTGAGCAGCCCGACGTAGTCCGCGCTCGAGTGCTCGATCGCTTGGAGCGGGCGGGTCCGGTGCAACTCCGGCGGGATCGGGTCCGCGGTGAGACGCGCCAGCAACATCGTCAGCTCCGCTCCGAACGTCCGGCGCCGCATCTCCACGTAGTCGACTGGATCGGGGATCCGGTGCTGGACCTGGTTCCCCAGTTCCCACAACCAGCTTTCGAGCATGTCCTCGACGGCGTGACGAAGCGCGCGCCGGGTACGGACCGAAAGTGGCTTCGCGGTGCGTTCCCAGAGGTCGGCCAGCCCGCGTTCCATCGGTGTGAGCGGTTCGGGCATGGGCTCGCACTCGGTCGGCATGAACCGCGTGAGCCGCTCGTGGCATGCCTTCGCGGCGGCGAGGTCACCCGTGCGGCCGAACATCCGGGGGTAGTAGTCGTCGGCGTAGGTGCCCCAGGTCATCCAGCCGGTGGTGACGTCGAGCTGTTCGGGCGTCGCGTCCGGGTGCACCCCGGCGGCGCACAGGGCGGCGTCGACCGCTTCGAGCTTCCGCCGGTCCCAGACCACGTCGTCGAGAAGACCCATGCGCTGGGCCCACTCGGCCACGTTCTTCCGCGCGACGTCGAGGTGCGGGTTCAACGTGAGCGGGAACGGCATCCGTACCGACGGGCGCGGGCGCGTGCCGACGGTCTGGTGCGGTACGTGCTGATAGCCGCGCAGGCGCTGCGGCGCCGTCTCGACGACCGACGAGAAGATCCGTGCGGCCGACGTGCCGAGCCCGGCTGGCCCGTTCAGCAGTTCGGGGCCGCCACGCGTCTTCAACGCCCCTTCGTTCATGTACCGGCTCGACCGCAGATGCCATTCGTGCCCGCCCGCCTGCCAGTCCTGCAGGCCCTTGACGTACGCGGCGGTCGCCGCCTGCGCCGCCGGGTCGATGCCGTGTTCCGCGAACAGCGCGGGCACCTCGGTGAGCGCGGTGTGCTCGAACTGGTGCAGCCGCGAGGTGATCAGGTCGTTGACCGCCTCGGCGGCCTCCTGCGTACCGAGTCCGAGGAACTTCTCCAGCACGAGGACGCCATTGGACAGCTCACCCTCGTCGGTGACCTCGCGCTGGTAGGAGAAGAGGTCGTTGCGCAGGTGGACGCTGTCGGCGAAGCAGTCGCGCAGGACGTGCATCGGCCTGCTCGCGGCGATCGCGCCGGGCACCTCGGCGTCCACCGAATGTTCGACCAGGTTCGCCGACCATGGCGCGCCGCCGACCTTACGGCGCATTTCGATGTACTCGATCGGGTTGGCGATCCGGCCCTCGGTGATGTTGGCCAGTTCCCACAGCGATTCTTCGAGCAGGTTCCTGGTGCTCTCGGCGAACCGGCGGCGCCAGCCCTCGGACCGGGCGGGCACGGTGCGGCTCCACAGATCGGCGAGCCCGCGTTCCACCGGATTCTCCGGTTTCGCGGTGATTTCCCCGGTGACCGGCATGAATTCGGCGAGCCGGTCGAGGTACGCGCGGGCACCGGCGATGTCGCCGGTCCGTTTGTACAGCTCGACGAAATGGTCGTCGAAATAGAAGACCCAGACGTACCAGTCGGTGATCAGGTCGAGTTCTTCGGCGCCCGCGTCCGGATGCGTGTACGAGCAGAGCAGCGCGTAGTCGTGCGAGTCGAGGTCGTGCTCGTCCCAGATCACCGTGCCGTGCTGCGGCACGTCGATCATGTCCATGCCGTACGCCCACGCCTTGCTGTGCTCGCGGGCCTCCTCCAGATGCGGGTTCAGCCTGGCGGGATAGGGCATGTAGAACTCGGGCAGTACGAACGGCTGCACGCGGGGTACCTGGCCTTCCGGCGTTCTGCGACACGACGATCCCGACCCGCTGAGGCAACCAAACGGCGCGCCGTCCCGCCAGGGTCCGCGACGGTGTTGCACACGATCGAGAGAGCCGGGTCCCTCGCCCGGACCAGCGCCGTTGACCAGTGCGTCAGCCTCGCGTGACCCACAAGTCGCACGAGGCGCTCACCCCTGCCGGGCGTCGGCCACGGGCCGTGTCAGGAGCCGTCCTTGGCGCCGTTCGGGGCAGAATCGGTGCGCCGAATGCCGCGTTTTGACCGCTTTTGTCCGGATAGCTTGGTTATTAACCAACGATCGTCGGTAGTGCGTTGGTTGCCGAGAAACAAAGGTGGGCGTGTCCCCATGGTGCGCGGCCCCGGCCGCGCAGGCTTCGACCCGGCACAACTGGAGGAAAGTTTTTCATGGCTCTCCGGAAGAATCTCGCCGTGTTCACCGTCCTATCCGCCGCGGCGCTCACCACCGGTGTGTGCTCCTCCGCGGCGACCGCGAGCCCGCTCGCCTTCGCCCAGATCCAGGAGGCCGCGATCACCCAGGCCTCGCAGGTCGCGGACAGCCTCGGCGCCGCGTCCGGCGGGATGTACCTCGACAACGGCAAGGCCGTCGTCAACGTCCTCGACGACGCCGCGGCCCAGAAGGTCCAGGCCGCGGGCCTGACGGCCAAGAAGGTCGCGCACAGCTTCGCCGCGCTGACCGGTGTCAAGGAATCGCTGGACACCGTTCGCCACGTCCCGCAGACCACGTGGGGCATCGACACCAAGACGAACCAGGTCGTCGTGACGATCTACTCCGCGGCCACGAAGTCCACTTCGGACACTGTGACCGCGGCGGCGGCCAAGCACGGCGACGCCGTCCGTGTCGAGCACAAGACCGGCAAGCTCGAACTGCACATCAAGGACGGCGACGCCATCAAGAACGAGCAGGGCCGCTGCTCGCTCGGCTTCAACGTCAAGAAGGGCAGCACTCCGTACCTGCTCACCGCCGGGCACTGCACCAACCTCGGCGGCACCTGGGCGGGCGGCGACGTCAGCGGCGCCAAGGTCGTCAAGAGCGACTGCCCCGGCGCCGACTCCGGCTACCTGACCCGGCCGAACGGCACCGGCCCCGGTGAGGTCAACACCGGCCAGAAGATCACCAGCGCCGCGGCGCCGACCGTCGGCGAGAAAATCTCGAAGCAGGGCTCCACGACCGGTGGCGGCACCGGCGAGGTCACCTCGGTCGACCAGTCGGTGAACTTCGACGTCGGCGTGCTCAACCACGAGTTCGGCACCACCGCGCACACCGACCACGGTGACTCGGGTGGCCCGGCCTACGACGGCGAGAAGGGCCTCGGGACGCTGTCCGGCGGCGACACCCAGACCAGCTACTTCTACCCGCTCACCCTGGAGCTGCAGGCCTACGGCTTGACCCTGGCCTGATCCCCGCGGTTCGCTCGTCCGTGAAGGCCTCCTTACCAGCGCTCAACGCCGGTAAGGAGGCCTTCACGGCTTGTGTCCTGTTTGGACGTCCCCGGGCAGGCGCCGGATGATCAGCGCCGCACCGATGTGCTGCAACTGGGCCGGGTCGGCCGGGTCGAGCCCGGTCAGCGTGACCGCGCGGCGGACGCGGTAGTCGACGGTGTTCGGGTGGACGTGCAACTGCGCCGCGGTCCGCCGCCGGTTGAGCCCGAGCCGGACGTAGGTTTCCAGTGTCGCCAGCAGATCCCGGTGCGTCTCCAGCGGTTCGAGCAGCCCGCCGAGTTCGGCCCGTGCCGGGCTCGGGCGGGTCAGCTGGTACTCCAGCATGAGATCGGCCAGCCGGTAGAAGCCGTGGCCGCGGCCGAACGCCTCGGCCAGCTCGACGATGTCCCGCGCCTGGTCCGCCGCGCCGGGCACCTCGGCGGGACCGGCGAGCACGCCGCCCGCCGTGACGTCGACTTCGACCGCCTGGCCGAGCCGGGTGACCAGCATTTCGTCGGCGGACCAGTTGTGCTCGGCGGTGTTGTCCGGGATCAGCACGGTTCCGCCGGACGCGTCGAGCAGCGACAGCACCGGATCCCCCGCGGTGCGGGCGAGTTCCGTGGTGGCCCGGTGGAGCTTGTGCTGGGTGGCCATCGCTCCGTCGGCACCGGGCCGTTCTTCGGCCGGGTGCCGGCCGAAACGCAGGTAGAGCACCAGGAACCGGCTCGGCAGCGGGATTTCGGCCCGCCGCGCCGCGCCGTCCGGGGAATCACCGCGCAGCAGCGCCGAAAGCAGCGCGTGCCTGCGGCGCTGTTCGTCGATGTCCCGCTGGTGCCGTTCCTCCAGGTAGGTGGCCGTGACGGCGGTGCTCGCGCAGGCCAGGCAGCCGAGCATGAGTTCGGTACAGGCCACGACATCGGCCAGATCCTCGGCGGTCGCCTCGGCGACCAGTTCGCGCCAGGCCACCATCGTGCTGGTGTGACAGGTGGACAGCACGGCGTCCAGCGGAATTCCTTCGTTCGCCCGGCGGGCGGCGGAGGACGCGAGCGGCCCGGTCAGCGCCGCCGGGCCGGGGGTGGTGCGAGCACGGAGCGATTCGGCGATCAGACGGAGGTTTTCTTCGACGGATTCGGCGATGGTCTCCCGTTCCCGCACCGGAAAGCCGTCCGGGGAGCCGATCTCGTCGCCGATCCGGTCGGCCAGCCGGTGCGCCAGTCTTCGGCGTTCGGCGTGGAGCCACTGATGGAGCACCTTGCCGCCGATGACGAGCGGCTCGTGGTGGTCGGTCACCAGACCCGTCTACCACCGTCGGCGCCGGGGTGCTTGCTCCGTACGGGTGCGATTTGCCGGTAAAGGGTTTTCCCGTTGCCGGGCAAGGGCGTTGCTTCGCCCGGTCCACAGTGCACACCGAGCGGCCCTGCCACGGCACGAAGCGGCCGGTATGGTCGTGATCATGCTGGCCGGATTTGTCGAGCACCTGGGCGGGCCGGACGAGATCCGGTTCGGCGAGCTCCCCGAACCGCGGCCGGGTCCATCGGACGTTCTCGTCGAGGTGCTGACGACCACGGTCAACCACGTCGACACGTTCATCCGGTCCGGGCTCGTTCCCGTTCCCGTCACGTTCCCGTTCGTGCTGGGCCGCGATCTCGTCGGCCGGGTGCTCGAGGCCGGTCCCGGCGCGCCGGGCTTCGCGGACGGCGATCCGGTGTGGTGCAACAGCCTCGGCCACGGCGGCCGCCAGGGCGCCGCCGCCGAGCGGGTGGTCGTCCCCGCCGACCGGCTGTACCCGCTGCCCCCGGACACCGATCCGGTCGACGCCGTCGCCGTCGTCCATCCCGCCGCCACCGCCTATCTGGCGCTGGTCACCCACGGCCGGGTGCGGGCGGGCGAGACCGTGGTGGTCGCGGGCGCGGCGGGCAACGTCGGCAGCGCGCTGGTCGAACTCGCCGTCGAAGCGGGCGCGAAGGTGATCGCGACGGCGTCGGGCGCGGATCTCGAGTACTGCCTCGGCCTCGGCGCGGTCGAGGCCTACGACTACCACGATCCCCGGCTGCCCGGATGCCTGCGCGGGGTCGCGGATCTCTATGTCGACACCTCCGGGACCAACGATTTCGACGCCGCGGTCGAGATGCTGGCCTTCCGTGGCCGGATCGTGCTGCTCGCCGGGGCGCAGAGCAGGCCGGTGCTGCCCGCGGGCGAGCTGTACACCCACGATCGCTCGGTCATCGGCTTCGCCATTTCCAACGCCACCGCCGCGGAGCTGGCCGAAGCCGCCGTCGCGCTCAACCGGCATTTCGCGCGCGGCGGGCTGCGGCCGCGGATCGTCGAACTCGGCTCACTCGGCGAACTGGCCGCGGCGCATCGCCGGTTGGAACGCGGGGAACTGCACGGCCGCCGGATCGTGCTGCTCACCGAGGCCGCCAGGAAAACCTGAGCGGCCTGTGTCGATCGCCGGGCCGCCCGTTCGACGCGTCTGGTGAAAGGCCCGCGAGGGGCGGGCCGCGAACTGGAGGTGGCGCATGCTGCTCGACGGCAAGAACGCGGTGATCTACGGCGCGGGCGGGGCGATCGGGGGCGCGGTGGCACGCGCGTTCGCGCGCGAGGGAGCGACGGTGTTCCTCACCGGCCGGACGGCGGCGAAACTCGACAAGGTCGCCGAGGACATCCGCGCCGCGGGCGGCAAGGCCGAGACCGCCGTGGTCGACGCGCTGGACGAGCACGCCGTCGACACGCACGCCGACGCGGTGGTGGCGAAGGCGGGAAGCCTCGACATCTCCTTCAACCTCATCACCCACGGCGACGTCCAGGGCACGCCGATGGCCGAGATGTCCGTGTCCGACTACCTCCAGCCGGTCGAAACCGGCGTACGCACGACGTTCCTCACCGCGCGGGCGGCCGCACGGCACATGAAACGGCAGCGGTCCGGCGTGATCCTGGTGTTCGGCGGGGACGGCGACCCGGTGCGCGAGTTCCACGTCGGCGGCCTCCAGGTCGGATTCGCCGCGCTCGAAGCGATGCGGCGGCAGATCTCCGCCGAACTCGGGCCGTACGGGGTGCGCGCGGTGACTCTGCGGACCGGCGGCATCCCGGAGGTCGTCCCGCCGGACATGCCGGGTGGAAGGGAAATCGTCGAGAGCCTGGAGAAGGCGACCATGCTCGGCCGCGCGGCGACGCTGGCGGACGTCGGGAACGTCGCGGCGTTCGTCGCCTCCGACAAGGCGCGCAGCATGACCGCGGCCACCGCCAACATCAGCTGCGGGGCGCTGGTGGACTGACCCGCCGCGCCGCGACCACCCGCCGCCAGTGCCCGGCCGCCTCGGTCATCTCGTGCCCGAGGTGCTCGAAGACCTCGCCCATCTCGTCGAGCCGGGCGCCGGCGGGGGTGGCGGTGCCGAGCAGCCCGGCGCCGCGCCGGGCGGCGTGCGCCCACCGCTCGACCGAGCGGAAACTCGCCGCCCACGCGCGGTACCAGGCGTCCCCGTCGACCACGTACCGCTCGCGCCGCCGGGAATCCCGCACCCGCGTCAGCAACGCCAGCTTTTCCAGGTAGGCAACGGCTTTCGAGATCGACGCGGGGCTGACGCCGAGCCGGTGCGCGAGCTCGGCGGCGGTCCGGCTGCCGGTGTCGCTCAGGTACAGCGACACGAACACCCGCGACATCATCCGCGGGAACCCCGACTGCGTCATCATCGCCGCGAACTGCTGCTCGAACTCGTCGATCGCCGCGACGTCCCGGCCCTCGAGGGCTTCGGCGGACGCCGGGGCGGAGGCGGACAACCCGCCGCGACGCGCACGCCGTCCGGTCGCCAGCTGGGCGTAGTCCGCCCGGTATCCCCGGGCGCCGCCGTTGCGGGCCACCTCGCGGCTGACGGTCGACGTCGGCCTGCCGAGCCGCCGGGCGATTTCGGCGTACCCCAGTCCTTCGGTGAGCCCAGCCGCGATCCGTTGCCGGTCCTCGGCGGTCAGGCGGCCTCCCGGCATGTTCGCCTCCTCGTGCGTTCACCGGCAGTCATTGCAATTCCGGCGCGACTCGTTGCATTCGACGTCAGGATCATTGCAATGATTCGCGCAAAAATCCAGAAATACACCCGAAAACCGTAGCCGCCAAATTGAAGTTTCAGGAAACGCAATCTAGCGTTCGAGGTACCGGAATCCTGACGAGTGCCGAGGAACCCACCATGATCGAGTCCGCCGCCGAACCCCTGCCCATGACCCGCGTGCCCGGCTGTCCGTTCGACCCGCCCGCGGAACTGGCGAAGCTGCGTCAAACCCAGCCGCTGAGCCGGATGGCCTATCCCGACGGGCATGTCGGCTGGCTGGCGACCACGCACGAGCTGGTCCGCGCGGTACTGGCCGATTCCCGGTTCAGCGCCAGGGCCGAACTCCTGCACCCGCCGATCCCCGGCGCCGGCGGTGGCACGGGGCAGCCCGCCCCGCCCGGCATCTTCACGCAGACCGACGCGCCCGAGCACACCCGCTACCGCCGCCTGCTCACCGGCCAGTTCACCGTGCGCCGCATGCGCCTGCTGACCGAGCGCGTCGAGGAGATCACCGCCGCCTGCCTGGACGAGATGGAGCGCGCCGGTGACACCGCCGACCTCATGCGAGCCTTCGCGTTGCCGATTCCCGGCCACGTGATCTGCGAGCTGCTCGGCGTCCCCGAATCCGGCCGGGAGCGGTTCCAGGACGAGGCACAGGTGCTCATGCGGGTCGACGCGCCGCCGGAGGAGCGGTTCGCCGTCTACACCGCCATGCAGGACTACCTGCGGGAACTGGTGCGGGGCAAACGCGCCGAGCCCGCCGACGACCTGCTCGGCGGCCTCGCCGAGAGCGACCTCACCGACGAGGAACTCACCAACATCGCCTTCGTCCTGCTGGGCGCGGGCTTCGACACCACCGCCAACATGATCGCGCTCGGCGCCTTCGCCCTGCTCGAAAACCCCGCGCTGATCCCGGCGGTGGCCGGCGACGCCGGCGCGATGACCGAGGAACTGCTGCGCTACCTCAGCGTCATCCCGTGCACTGTCCGGGTCGCGCTGGAGGACGTCGAGCTGGCCGGACAGCTCGTCAAGGCGGGCGAGGCCGTCACGGTGTCGGTGCCGGCGGCCAACCACGATCCGGCACGGTTCCCCGATCCGGACGTACTCGACCCGCACCGGGCCACGGCCGGGCACGTCGCGTTCGGGCACGGGGTCCACCAGTGCCTCGGCCAGCAGCTGGCGCGGGTCGAAATGCAGGTCGCGCTGCCCGCGTTGTTCGCCCGGTTCCCCGGGCTGCGGCTGGCCGTTCCGGCCGAAGACGTGCCGCTGCGGACAAACATGCTGATCTACGGGGTCCACGAGCTGCCGGTGACGTGGGCAGGGTAACCGAGCGTTCCCGCCGATCCGGCCTCCGCGTTAGGGTCGCGCCAGTACAGTGATCGAGCAGCGGCGATCGGGCAGCGGCAGCGTGGAGGCGGGGGAGTAAGTGGGCATTCTGGACAAGATCCGCGGCGAGTTCATCGACATCATCGAATGGCTCGACGACAGCCGCGACACGATCGTCTGGCGGTTTCCCCGGTACGAGAACGAAATCAAGATGGGCGCCAAGCTCACCGTGCGCGAGTCGCAGGCGGCCGTCTTCGTCAACGAGGGCCAGGTCGCCGACGCCTATCCGCCGGGCATGTACACGCTGCAGACGCAGAACATGCCGATCCTGTCCACGCTCAAGGGCTG
>NZ_JBHYIQ010000090.1:35870-42718 GCF_042739895.1 Amycolatopsis sp. NPDC059021 | reverse complement strand
CGGGGGCTCCCCGCGTTCTCGCCGGGTGCCGCGGCTGCGCTTTTCCAGGCCACAATTCGCCACCCCGCGGCTGCCGCGCCTCGCGCGGCCCGACGCTCCCGGGACGCGCGAGGCGGAGCAGTCGGTGGCCGAGTGGGAATGCCCGGCATCCGCGCATGTCCCGAACGCGACGTTCGGGACATGAACCGCCCGAGCATGTCGCGAACGCGTCGTTGGGGACGCTCAACGTCGCGAAAGCGTCGTTCGGGACACCGGCGCGGTGGGCCTGGCTGCTACGGCTTTGTCGCGAACGCTCCGTTGGAGACGCTCAACGTCCCCTACGCGTCGTTCGCGACATCGGTCACCCCCGACGAGACCCGCAGACCGCTCGAACCCCGAATCCTCAGCCCCGGGAGGACGACTTCCCCAGCGACGCCCGCAAGACACCCGCCGCACTCCCGAACCCCACCCTGACCAGCACTTCTCCACTTGCCCACACCCCTCACCCCCTGTGGACAACTCACCGCTTCGCCCCGGTCCCGTCAGCCCCCGGCGGTACGATTGCTGCGGGGACGCCCCCCAAGGGGAGGGTGGGGGGTGCCTAGAGGAACGTGACCGCCGGAGCACAGGGGGCCGGGAGCAGCGAGACGGTCAGTACCACTCGTGTTTCTGGGAGCGGCCCAGGAGTTCGGTGCCGGCTTGGCGGGGGTCGACGCCTTCGTGGCAGACGCGGTGCATGGCGTCGGTGATGGGCATGTCGACGCCCAGGCTCTGCGCCAGCGCGCGGATCGACGAGCACGACATGACGCCTTCGGCGACCTGGCCGCCTGCCGCGGCCTGCGCCTGTTCCAGGGTTTCGCCGCGGCCGAGGCGCTCGCCGAAGGTGCGGTTGCGCGAAAGCGGAGACGAGCAGGTGGCCACGAGGTCGCCGACGCCGGCGAGGCCGGCGAAGGTCAGCGGGTCGGCGCCCAGTTTCGCGCCGAGGCGCGCCATTTCCGCCAGGCCGCGGGTGATCAGCGTCGCCATCGTGTTCGTGCCGAGGCCGAGGCCCGCGGCCATGCCGCAGCTCAGCGCGATGACGTTCTTGCAGGCGCCGCCCAGTTCGCAGCCGACGACGTCGGTGTTCGTGTACGGTCGGAAATACCGGTTGGAGCAGGCCCGCTGGATCGCGACCGCCCGCTCGTGGTCGGGGCACGCCACCACCGCCGCCGAAGGCTGCGCGGCGGCGATCTCCCTGGCCAGGTTCGGGCCCGACACCACGACGATCTCGCCGACGTCGACGCGCGCGATTTCGGCGATGACCTCGCTCATCCGCTTGAGCGTGCCCAGTTCGACGCCCTTGGCCAGGCTCACCAGGATCGCGCCGGCGGGCAGCAGCTCGCGCCACACCGAGAGGTTCGCGCGCAGGCTCTGGCTCGGCACCGCCAGCACGACGGCCTGCGCGCCGTCCAGCGCCGCCGCCGCGTCCGAGGTCGCCGTCACGCGCTCGGGCAACGCCACCGAGGGCAGATACGACCCGTTCGTGTGCTGGTCCCGGATTTCCGCGGCGACCTCTTCGCGGCGCGCCCACATCGTCACGTCGCGGCCCGCGTCGCCGAGGACCTTGGCGAACGTCGTCCCCCACGAACCCGCCCCGAGGACGGTGACCCGCTGAACGTCCATCAGTTCTTGTCCCCGGGCTCGGCGTCCTTCTTGACCGGCGGCTCCTCCTGGCGGATCTCGGCCAGCAGCCGGGTGACCTCGTCCATCATCACCGCGGTCACCTCCTTGAGCAGCGACGCGCTGCGCGGGTTCCCGCCCCGGTAGGGCGAGAGGTCCAGCGGGTCCCCGACCAGGTGCGTCACCGTCTTGCGCGGGAACGGCGTGAACTTCTTCGTGTAGCCGTTGAAGATCTCGTGCGTGCCCCAGCGCGCGATCGGGATCACCGGGACGTCGTTCTGCAGCGCGAGCCGCGCGGCCCCGGTGAACGACTCCTTCGGCCATCCGGCCGGGTCCTTGGTGATGGTGCCCTCCGGGTAGATGACCACGACCTTGCCCTCGGCCAGCGCCTGGTGCGCGGCCTTCAGGCTGTCGCCAGCCGCCACCGACCCGCGCGCGACCGGGATCTGCCCGGACCCGACGAAGATCTTCCCGAAGACCGGCGTCCTGGTCAGGCTCTCCTTGCCCAGGAACCGTGGTACCCGCTTCTGCCGGTGCACGAACACCGCGTCCACCACCGGATCCAGGTGGGAGATGTGGTTGAGCACCAGGAGCGCGGGCCCCTTCCTCGGCACCTTCTCCGCGCCGATGTAGACCCGGCGGCCGATGGCGACCAGCGGATAGAACACGATGGCGGCCAGCGCCACCCAGATGCCGCCCTTTTCTCGTCGAGGCAAGTCCCGCCCGGCCAATTCTCCTCCTCCGACGTGCGTGTCCCCGGCTGGAGGAGATCCTCCCCCGCTCCGGTTCACGCAGTACAGGGAGGGTGCACTCACACCCGCCGCCGCCCGGTTTCGGGTAAAGATGAGGGAGTGGACGTGGACCTGATCGTGCCGATGAAACGCCCCAGCCTCGGCAAGTCGCGGCTGCGGGGCGCGACGGCCGCCGAGCGGCACGCCGGGCTGGTGCTGGCGCTGGCCGCCGACACCCTGGCCGCGGTGACCTCGGCCGCGCGCGTACGCCGTGTCCTGGTGGTCGCCGCCGAACCCGCGGCGGTCGCCGAACTCGCCGAGCTGGGCGTCGAGATCGTCGCCGAGCCCGGCGACGGCGGGTTGAACGCCGCCCTGCGCCACGGGGAAAGCATGCTGCGCGCCGACGATCCGGCCGCGGTGATCGGCGCCATGCAGGCCGATCTCCCCGCGCTGCGCGCCGAAGACCTGACCACCGCGCTCGCCGAAGCGGCCGGACGGCGCGCGTTCGTCGCGGACCGCCAAGGGACCGGTACGACGCTTTTGCTCTCCTCGCCCGGCGGAGCGCTCGGCCCGCGGTTCGGCACCGGTTCCGCGCGGGCACACGCCGACAGCGGCGCGATTTCGCTCACCGCGCCCGTGACGTCCCTGCGCAGCGACGTCGACACGCCCGGCGATCTCGAGCACGCGTGCTCGCTGGGTGTCGGGAAACACACGGCCGCTTTGCTCGGCGAGCCGTGTATTTCGCTTGGGTAATGATGTTCACCGGACCTTCATCGCTGCCTGCGCATTCGGGCTCGTCGTAGTGAAGAATGGGGCCGTGAGCACAGACGGCACCAACCCCGCCACGCCCCGGCGCAGGACCTCCGCGGCGAAGGCTCCCGCGGACGGGAGCGAGACCCGCACGAGCGCCTCCGCGAAACGCGCGACCCGCACGAGCGCCGCGAAACCCGCGGCGAAACCGGCGGCGGGCAAGGCGGCCCCCGCGAAACCCGCGACCGCGAAGAAGAACAACGCCGGGAACGACAAGGCCGCGACACCGAAACCGAGCGCGCGCACCAGCGCAGCCCGTGCCGCCGCGGCCAAGACGGGGACGGGCCGGGCCAGGAAGACGACCACGACGGCCCGCAGCAGTGCCTCGCCCGCCGGGCCGTCGGCGGCCACCCGGCCGGTGGAGGAGTTCCGCGCGATTCCGTCCGCGCCGCCCGCCGTCACCGCGCCGACCGCCGTCGAAACGCTGCCCGACGACCGGTACTTCAACCGCGAGCTGTCGTGGCAGGACTTCAACGCGCGGGTGCTCGCGCTGGCCGAGGACGAATCGCAGCCGCTGCTGGAGCGGGCGAAGTTCCTGGCGATCTTCGCGTCCAATCTGGACGAGTTCTACATGGTGCGGGTCGCCGGCCTGAAGCGGCGCGACGAGACCGGCCTGCCGGTGCGCAGCGCGGACGGGCTCACCCCGCGCGAGCAGCTGGCCTACATCGCCAAGCGCAACCAGGACCTCGTCGAGCGGCACACCGGCGCGTTCGAGCTGCACCTGCGCCCGCAGCTGGCGGCCGAGGACATCCACTTCGTCGGCTGGGCCGATCTCGAAGGCGCGGACCAGCTGCGGCTGTCGAACTACTTCAGCGAGCAGATCTTCCCGGTACTCACCCCGCTCGCCGTCGACCCGGCACACCCGTTCCCGTACATCTCGGGGCTGTCGCTGAACCTCGCGGTGACCGTGCGCGACCCGGAGGGCGGCACGGAACGGTTCGCCAGGGTCAAGGTGCCGAGCAACGTGCCGCGGCTGATCCGCGTCGAGACCCGGCGCGAGACCCGCACCGCGACGTTCCTCCCGCTGGAGGAACTCATCGCGGCACACCTCGGCGAGCTGTTCACCGGGATGGAGGTCACCGAGCACCACGTCTTCCGGGTCACCCGCAACGCCGACTTCGAGGTCGAAGAGGACCGCGACGAGGATCTCCTGCAGGCACTCGAACGCGAGCTCGCGCAGCGGCGGTTCGGCCCGCCGGTGCGGCTCGAGGTCGCGCAGGACATGAGCGAGCACATGCTCGAACTGCTGCTGCGCGAGCTGGAGGTCGACCCCGCCGACGTCGTCGAGGTGCCGGGCCTGCTGGACCTGACCTGCCTGCACCAGCTGTCCGGTGTGGACCGCAAGGAGCTCAAGGACCGCCCGTTCGTGCCCGCGACGCATCCGGCGTTCGGCGAGCGGGAGACGCCGAAGAGCGTGTTCGCGACGCTGCGCGAGGGCGACGTCCTGGTGCATCACCCCTACGACTCCTTCTCCACGAGCGTGCAGCGGTTCATCGAACAGGCCGCCGCGGACTCGAAGGTGCTCGCGATCAAGCAGACGCTGTACCGCACCTCCGGCGACTCGCCGATCGTCGACGCGCTGATCGACGCCGCCGAGGCGGGCAAGCAGGTCGTCGCGCTGGTCGAGATCAAGGCGCGGTTCGACGAGCAGGCCAACATCACCTGGGCCCGCACGCTGGAACGCGCCGGCGTGCACGTGGTGTACGGGCTCGTAGGCCTCAAAACGCACTGCAAGGTGTCGATGGTGGTGCGCCAGGAGGGTTCGACCATCCGCCGCTACTGCCACATCGGCACCGGCAACTACAACCCGAAGACCGCCCGGCTCTACGAGGACCTCGGCCTGCTGACCGCGGACCCGAGCATCGGCGCGGACATCACCGATCTGTTCAACGTGCTCACCGGCTACTCGCGCCAGGACACCTACCGCACGATTCTCACGTCGCCGCACGGCATCCGCCGCGGCATCGTGCGCGCGATCGGCGAGGAGATCGAACTCGCCCGCGCCGGCCAGCGGGCCGGGATCCGGATCAAGTGCAACTCGCTGGTGGACGAGCAGGTCATCGACGCGCTCTACCACGCGTCGCAGGCCGGGGTCCCGGTCGACGTCGTCGTGCGCGGGATCTGCGCGCTCAAGCCCGGTGTCGAAGGGCTGTCGGAGAACATCCACGTGCGCTCGATCCTCGGCCGCTTCCTGGAACACTCGCGGATCTTCCACTTCCGCGCGGGCGGGACGCACTGGATCGGCAGCGCGGACATGATGCACCGCAACCTGGACCGCCGGATCGAGGCGCTGGTGCGGGTCAAGGATCCCAAGCTGACCCGGCAGCTGGACGACATCTTCACCTCCGCGCTCGACCCGGAAACCCGCTGCTGGGTACTCACCTCCACGGGTGAGTGGACGCCGTTCCCGACGGACGGCTCCCAGGTGCGCGACCATCAGACGGAACTGGCGAAACGGCACGGAGCGGCTGGATGACGACGGAGGTACGCGCCTCCGGCGCGGTGCTGTGGCGCCGCACCGGGGACGGGATCAAGGTCGCGCTCGTGCACCGCCCGCGTTACGACGACTGGTCGCTGCCCAAGGGAAAACTCGACCGGGGCGAAACCCTCGCCGCCGCCGCGGTACGGGAGATCCACGAGGAAACCGGGTTCCACGCGGTACTCGGCCGGTACCTGACCAAGGTCGGGTACGAGGTGCCGCTGCGGCACGGGCGCGGGACGGCACGCAAGACCGTCGACTACTTCAGCGCGGAAGCGGTTTCCGGCGGCTTCGCGCAGAACGAAGAGGTCGACGAGTTGCGCTGGCTCGGCTTCGAGGCCGCCGAGAAGCTGCTCACCCGCGACACCGATGTCCGGGTACTTCGGGACTTCTGCGCCCTGCCCGCGGAACTGACGACGGTGCTCCTCGCGCGGCACGCCAAGGCGGGCAAACGGGAGGACTGGAACGGCGACGACGATCTCCGTCCGCTGTCGGACGCGGGCCAGCGACAGGCGCAGGCGCTGCGCGAATTGCTCGCGTTCTACCGCCCGGACAGGGTGCTTTCCGCGCCGCGGCTGCGGTGTGTGCAGACGGTGCACGGGATCGCGGAGGACCTCGGCACCGAGGTCCGGCACGAGCCGCTGCTGTCGGAGGAGGGCTACTGGCCCGATCCGGTGCTCGGCATCGCGCGGCTGCTGGCGATCGCGGGCGACGGCGGGACGCCGTTGATCTGCAGCCAGGGCGGGGTGATCCCGGACATCGTGAGCGCGCTGGCCGACCGCGACGGCGTCGAGCTGTCGGCGTCGCGAGGTGGCGTGGTGCCCAGCAAGAAGGGCTCGTTCTGGGTGCTGTCCTTCCTGCCGCCCAACGGTGACAACGGCCCGAAGCTCGTGGCGGCCGACTACTTCCCCGGCGCGCTCCCGGTTCCCGCCCCCACCGCGCACTGACACCCCGGCTCCCCGGAGAGCCGGGACTCGCGCGCGACAGAGCTATGACAGTGACGGCTGGTGTACTGGGCCGGGCGGTAGGGCTGCGTGCTGCGCCGGGCTAGGGGTACGGCGCATCGCGGGGTGCCGGCCGTTCGGCTGCTGGCAGTGTCGCCAACAGTGCTTCGATGTCCCCGGCACGGGGGTCTGGGGCTGGGGGGGGGGGGGGGTGCAGACACCCCCCGGCGAGACTAGATCGCTCGC
>NZ_JBHYIQ010000090.1:32912-35860 GCF_042739895.1 Amycolatopsis sp. NPDC059021 | reverse complement strand
GGCGCCGCCCCGTGGCGGCGCGCCGGGGCCCCACACGGGCTGCGTGGGCCCCGCCCCGGGGCGCCCCCTGGGGGTGCCACCCCCCAACCCCCCTCGGCCCAATGAAGTCCGGCCTCGCGGTCTCGTCCGGTGCCGCGCCGGAGCCTGCCGAGGGTGATCAGGACGTCGATGGTGCCGTAGTCGGCGTCGAGATCCCTCAGTTCGGCGAGTGCCCGCAGTCCCTGTCGTTCGGCTTCGGTATGACGGCCTGCGCCTTCCAGTGCCTCGGCCGCGTTTCCCAGCGACAGCGCGGCGTGGTACCGATCGCTCAGCTCGGTGAAGGCGTCGAACGCCGCCATCGCCGCTTCGGCCGCGTTGTCGAAGTCGCGAAGGCCGATCCGGGCCGCGCTGACATTGAGCAGCGCGTGCGGGACGAAGGTGCGCTGGCCGCGTTCGCGGGCGAGCCGGACCGCTTCGAGCGCGTACTGCTCGGCGTCGGCGAATTCGGAGCGGACGAAGTAGGCGCCGGAGAGATTGGACAGGATCGCGACGGTCAGCGCGCTCCCGCCCGTTTCCTCCGACGCCTTCTTGCCCTCCTCGAGCGCCTCCAGCGCCTTGTCGGCCTGCAGCACACGCAGATAGGCCGACCCCAGATTGTTGGCCGCGTACTGCAGTCCCAGCCGGTCTTTCGCGGCCCGCGCGGCGGCGACCGACGTCTGCCCGGTGGCGATCCATTCCTCGCGGTCGTGCCGTTCGGCGAAGAATCCCCGCAGCAGCCAGGCGAGTTTCCAGGCGCGAGCGGCCCAGCCGTGCCGGGCGGCGATGCCGACCAGCGCGACGAGCGCCGGTCGTTCCGCGGTGTACCAGGCGATCGTGTCCTCGTGGTCGACGAAGCCGACACCCTCGCCGCCGACGGGTTCCAGTTCGATGTCCTCGGTGAGCAGATCGGGACGCACGAGTTCGTTCGCCTCGGCGACCGTCGCGAGGTACCAGTCGGCCAGCCGCCGCAACGCGGAGACCCGCTCCGCTTCGGGGGTTTCGGCTTCGACGAGTTCGGCCGCGTACACCCGGAGCAGATCGTGGAACTGGTAGCGGTCGATCCGCGGCTGGTTGAGCAGATGCGCCGCGGCGAGCTGGTCGATCAGCGCGCGGGTCTCGCGCAGCCCGGTGCCGGCGAGCGCGGCCGCCGAATGCAGGCTGACGGTGACACCGGGATGCAGGCCCAGCAGCCGGAACAACCGCGCGGCCGCCGGGCGCAACGCCTTGTACGACCAGGAGAACGCGGCACGCAGATCGGTCCCGGCGTCCCGCGGGTCGCGCAGCGCGTCCAGCCGAAGGCGCTGATCCCGCAGCTCGTCGACGATCCCCGCCAGGGAAACCCCGGCCGGTGACATCTCGGACAACCGCGACGCGCGTTCGCCGGCGAGCGCCAGCGCGAGCGGAAGCCCGCCGCACAGTTCGGCGAGTTCGGCGACGGCACCGGGTTCGGCGTCCAGCCGTGCCCGCCCGACACTGCCGGCCAGCAGCGCCACGGTGTCCCGGTGATCGAAGGAACCCAAGGCGATCCGCCGCGCGCCCTCGCGGGCGATCAGTCCCCGCAACTGGTTCCGGCTGGTCACCACGACCAGGTTGCCCGGCCCCGGCAGCAGCGGCCGGACCTGCTCGGCGTCCCGCGCGTTGTCGAGCAGCAGCAGGGTACGGCTGGCGGCGAGCCTGCTGCGCAGCAGGGCCGATCGTTCCTCCACTGTGGAGGGTAGGGACTCCGGCGAAACGCCCACCGCGCGCAGGAACCCGGCGAGCGCCGCCTGGAGCGTGACCGGTGTCTCGGCGGAATGTCCGCGCAGGTCGAGGAACAGCTGGCCGCCGGGGAACCGGCCGGCGACGCGATGCGACCAGTGCACCGCGAGCGAGGTCTTGCCGACCCCGGCGGTGCCCTCGATGACCACGATGCCGCTCTCCCCGGCGGCCTCGTCGAGGAAGCCGTCCAGCGCGGCGAGTTCGGCCTCCCGGCCGGTGAAGCTCGCGACGTCGAAAGGGAGCTGACGGGGCACACCCCCGCGCCGGGGCCTGCCGGATCCGTTACCCGGCAAGGCGCCCTCGCCCGCCGCGAGCAGCTCGGCGTGCAGCCGCCGCAGCTCCTCCCCCGGCTCGACGCCGAGTTCCTCGGCCAGCAGCTCGCGCAGCCCGGCGTAGCGGGCGAGCGCCTCGGCCCGCCGCCCCGATCGCGCGAGCACCCGGACCAGCCGCTCCCACAACGATTCCCGAAGCGGATGCTGAGCCACCAGTTCGGTCAGTTCGGCGACGAGCCGCGCATCGGGAACCAGCCCCGAGTCGAGATCGATACGCTGCTCGACCGCGAACAAATAGCGTTCGGTCAACAACGGCGCCCATTCCGCCGCCAATGCCGGGGAGCCCGCGCCTTCGAGTGGTGCGCCGCGCCACAATGCGAGTGCGGCGGTGAGGATCGCGCGACGGCGATCCGGTTCGGCGGATTCCGTCGCGACGTCGACCAGGCCGAGAAATCGCAGCGCATCGACCCGCTCCGGCTCGACAACCAGGCGATAGCCGTCCGGTTCGGTGGCGACGGTTTCCTCGCCGTACAGCCGCCTCAGCCGCATGACGTACGTTTGGAGGCTGCCCCGGATCCGTTCGGGCGGTGCCTCCCCCCACACCCCGCGGGCGAGCGTCTCGATGGACACGAGCCGCCCCGCGCTGAGCGCGAGCGTGGCCAGCAGCGCACGCTGGCGGGAACTGGTGACGACGACCGGCGAACCGTCCACCAGCGTCTGAAACGGACCGAGGAGCCGGATATCGATGGTGGTCGCCCTTCGCCTGCGGCACCGCGATCGCCGCGGCTGCCTGGCTGGCAGCGTCGCATCACTCGGTCGGGTGCTCAAGCGCAATCGCGGAATTGCCAAGGGCACCCGGCCCCGAACGTGCGGCAGGGCCCCACGCGGATCGCGTGCTGT
>NZ_JBHYIQ010000090.1:16073-32902 GCF_042739895.1 Amycolatopsis sp. NPDC059021 | reverse complement strand
GGGTGGTGGTATCTCGCTCTCGGGTCTTTTGGCCCTGCGCCCCGGCCCCCCACGGGGCGGCCGCGCCCCAGGGGGAGCGCGTGGGGCCCTGCCGAGAAGTCGCGCGGTGGCTACTTCTTCTTGGCCGCCGAGGTGCGCTTGGCCGGAGCCTTCGCAGCGGTCTTCTTCGCGGCGGACGCCTTCGGCGCGGCCTTGGCGGCCGGCTTCGCGGCGGCCTTCGCCCGCGTCGTGGTCGCCTTCGCGGCGGTCTTCGGCGCCGCCTTGGTGGCGGTCGCCTTCGCCCGCGTGGTGGCCTTGGCCGCCGTCTTCGGCGCCGCCTTGGCGGCGGCGGCCTTGGTGGTGGCGGCCTTCGCCCGCGTGGTGGTGCTGCGGGTCGAGGTCGGCCGGGTGGCGGCCGTGCGCGACGCGGCGGTGCGCGTCGTGGTGGCGCGGGTGCTGGTGGTCGCCCGTGCGGTGCTCGCGGAAGCGCGCTTCACCGGGGTGGCCTTCGCCAGCTTCTTGGCGCCACTGATGACGTCCTTGAAGGTCGTGCCGGCACGGAAGGCGGGCACGTTGGTCTTCTTGACGCGCACGGTCTCACCGGTGCGCGGGTTGCGCGCGGTGCGGGCGGCACGGGCGCGCTTCTCGAACACACCGAAGCCGGTGATGTTCACCTTCTCGCCCTTGTTGACCGTCCGGATGATGATGTCGACGAGGCCGTCGACGGCCTCCGATGCGACCTTCTTGTCGCCCAGGCGCTCCGACAGCGCCTCGATCAGCTGGGCCTTGTTGGCCATTTCCAGTCCTCCATGAAGAACTACTTCGTCCACGGCCACGTCGGCCGACTGCGCACACGGTATTACTAATGCAGCACAAATTCCAAACGGCACGCGGAAATTTTCCTTGTATCGGACGTGGTTCCGCCTCTTGAGGGACCCTCTCGGGGCCCCCGGAGTCGCCGTTCGGCGTGGTTTCGAGGTGTTCTCCCGCCCCGGATCCGGGGCACGAATTCCCTGCTCAGCAAGGGAATCCGCACCCTGGAGCCGGGCTAGGAAGCGGTGCTGGGGACCGTCACCGGCTTCCAGGAAGGCCGATCGGCCTCGAACTTGTCGATCTCCCCGGCGTGGCGGAGGGTGAGAGCGATGTCATCGAGCCCCTCGAGCAACCGCCAGCGGGTGTAGTCGTCGATCTGGAAGGGCGCGACGAAGTCCTTCGCCCGCACGGTCTTGGTCTCGAGGTCGACCGTGACCTCCGTGCCCGGCTCGTTCTCCAGCAGCTTCCACAACAGCTCGACGTCCGACTGCGCGCACTGCGCGGCCACCAGGCCCTGCTTGCCCGAGTTGCCGCGGAAGATGTCGGCGAAGCGGGCGGAGATGACCACCCGGAAGCCGTAGTCCATCAAGGCCCACACGGCGTGCTCGCGGGAGGATCCGGTGCCGAAGTCCGGCCCGGCCACCAGAACACTGCCCTGTTTGAAGGGCTCCTGGTTGAGGATGAACTGCTCATCGGAGCGCCAGGCGGCGAACAGCCCGTCCTCGAAGCCGGTCCGGCTGACGCGCTTCAGGTACACCGCCGGGATGATCTGGTCAGTGTCCACGTTGGACCTGCGCAGCGGCACGCCGACCCCGGTGTGCTGGGTGAACGGTTCCATCGATGTCTCCTTCGGGTCTCGGTGCGGACTCAGCGGCCGGCGGTGGCGAGCAGGTCTTCCGGGGACGACAACGTGCCCCGCACGGCGGTCGCGGCCGCCACGAGCGGCGACACCAGGTGCGTCCGGCCGCCCTTGCCCTGCCTGCCCTCGAAGTTGCGGTTGGAGGTCGACGCGCTGCGCTCGCCCGGCTTGAGCTGGTCCGGGTTCATGCCGAGGCACATCGAACAGCCCGCCTGGCGCCATTCCGCGCCGGCGGCGGTGAAGATCTCGTCCAGCCCTTCGGCTTCGGCGGCCTTGCGCACGCGCATCGAGCCGGGCACCACGAGCATCCGCACCGAATCGGCCACCTTGCGGCCCCGCAGGACCTCCGCGGCGGCCCGCAGGTCCTCGATCCGGCCGTTGGTGCACGAGCCGAGGAAGACGGTGTCCACCGCGATCTCCCGCAGCGGCGTGCCCGGCTTCAGGTCCATATAGGACAGGGCCTTCTCTGCGGCGATGCGCTCGTTCTCGTCGCCGATGCGCTCCGGGTCGGGCACCTGCGCACCCAGCGGGAGTCCCTGTCCGGGGTTGGTTCCCCACGTGACGAACGGCGTCAGTTCGCTCGCGTCGAGCCGCACCTCGGCGTCGAACTCGGCGCCTTCGTCGGTGCGCAGCTCGCGCCAGTTCGCCACCGCGGCGTCCCAGTCGGCGCCCTTCGGGGCGTGCGGACGATCCTTCAGGTACGCGAACGTGGTCTCATCCGGAGCGATCAGTCCGGCACGCGCGCCCGCTTCGATGGACATGTTGCAGATGGTCATCCGCGCTTCCATCGACAGCGCCTCGATCGCCTTGCCGCGGTACTCCAGGACGTAGCCCTGCCCGCCGCCGGTACCGATCTTGGCGATCACCGCGAGGATGATGTCCTTCGCGGTGACGCCGGGGCGCAGTTCGCCGTCGACGGTGATCGCCATCGTCTTGAATGGACGCAGCGGCAGCGTCTGCGTCGCCATCACGTGCTCGACCTCGGAAGTGCCGATGCCGAAGGCCATCGCGCCGAACGCGCCGTGCGTGGAGGTGTGACTGTCGCCGCACACCACGGTCATCCCGGGCTGGGTGAGCCCGAGCTGCGGGCCGATGACGTGCACGATGCCCTGCTCGGCGTCGCCCATGGGGTGCAGCCGGACACCGAACTCCTTGCAGTTGCGGCGAAGGGTGTCGACCTGGGTGCGCGAGACCGGATCGGCGATGGGCAGCTCGATGTCCACCGTCGGGACGTTGTGATCCTCGGTCGCGATCGTCAGGTCGGGGCGGCGCAGTTTCCGCCCGGCCAGCCGGAGTCCGTCGAACGCCTGCGGGCTGGTCACTTCGTGCAGCAGGTGGAGATCGATGTAGAGCAGATCCGGTTCGGCGCCTTCACCTCGGCGCACGAGGTGGCTCTCCCACACCTTTTCCGCCAGTGTGCGGGCCTTACCGGTCGGGCTGGTCATCTCCGGCTCCTTCCACGGGAATGTCGCGAACGCGGAACTCGGGCAACGGGCGCGGGCGGTGCGAGGCCGCGGGCGGGCGCAGCACGAGTTCGGTTTTCCCAGATTCTGGACTTCCCAAAGTGCGGGAAGATAGTATCGAGTCGTGGGACAGCATAGCGGTATCGGAGTACTGGACAAAGCTGTGGCCGTACTGCAGGCCGTGGCCGAGGATCCCTGTGGCCTGGCCGAACTGTGTTCGCGGACGGGACTGCCCCGTGCCACCGCGCACCGGCTCGCGGTCGGCCTCGAAGTGCATCGCCTGCTGCGCCGGGGGCCGGACGGGCGGTGGCGGCCGGGCACCGCGCTCGCCGAACTCGCGGGCGGCTCCACCGATCCGCTGCTCGACGCGGCGGGTGTGGTGCTGCCGAAACTGCGGGACATCACCGGCGAAAGCGTGCAGTTGTACCGGCGTGACGGCGTTCAGCGCGTGTGCGTCTCGACGGCCGAGCCGCCGAGCGGGCTGCGGGACACGGTCCCGATCGGTTCCCGGCTGCCGATGACGGCGGGCTCGGGCGCGAAGGTCCTTGCCGCGTGGTCGGATCCGCACACCCAGCGGACGATCCTGTCGGAGGCGGTGTACGGCGAGCGCACGCTGCTCGAAGTGCGCCGCCGGGGCTGGGCGCAAAGCGTCGCCGAACGCGAGCCCGGTGTGGCGAGCGTCTCGGCCCCGGTGCGGGATTCCTCGGGCACGGTCATCGCCGCGGTCTCGGTGTCGGGCCCGATCGAACGGATCGGCCGCAAGCCCGGCGCCCGCTGGGCCGCCGACCTGCTCGCCGCCGCGGACGCGCTCCAGGAACGCCTCTGACGTCACAGGAGTCCCAAAACGGTCCTATGGGGACAGTGGGCGAGGATCACCTTCCGTCGCCGTCCGGTGACGCGCGGGGACCGGATCGGGGGTGACCCACCGTCCACAGAGCAGTGTCCACCTTGTACTCCGCGGGCTGGGCGGCGTCCGCGGAGTACGGGAAAGCCGCACCGCCCTCCCCTTGCGCCCCGGCTGACCCACGATTACCCGCGTCGGTCCGACCGAGCGCAACACAGGCTCCGGCTGCGTACCCGCTCAGCCGAGTCCCTGTCACCCGAACGGCCGCGCCCAGCGGTGACCGGCGGCGTCCTCCCCGCCCTGCGCCGGGAGGATCGCCCAGACGACCTTGCCGCCCGTCCAGGATCTGCTGCACCCCCAGCGTTTCGCGATCCCCGCGACCAGCCGCAGGCCCAGTCCCGGTTCGAGCGCTCCCAGCCGTTCCCGCAACACGGCCTGGCCGGGTTCGTCGTCGGCGACCGCGACGGCGCATCGGCGCCCGCGCAGTTCCAGCCGCACCCGGGGGCGTGAGCCGGTGTGCCGCAGCGTGTTCTCCACCAGTTCGGAGGCGACCAGTTCCGCGTCGGGCACCGAGCCCGTCAGATTCCAGTCCCGCAGGATCGTCCGCACGAATCCCCGCGCCTGGGCCGGCGCGCCGTCCGAGCGGGGCAGTTCCTGTTCGGCGCGGCGCCGCGCCGGGCGCCCCAGCGCGCGCATCGCGGTATCGGCGTCGGCATGGATCGAGACCGCCTGGCCTATCGAGCGTTCGGTGAGCAGCGCCCGGTGTTCCGGCCGGGACGTGACGATCCCGAACGGGACTTCCGGCCAGTCGGCGATCCGGGCCGCGACCAGCTTGAAGGCGTGCACGAAGCCGGGCCCGTCGATGCGCAGCCCGTCGATGTCGGCGATCAGCCCGTCACCCGCCTCGGCGGCGAGCCGGAGCAATCCGTCCCGTAGCCAGGGATAGCTCTCCGCCGAGACCACACCCGTCGCCGTCACGATCGTCCAGCCCGCCCGGTACGCGGGCACCAGCCGGACCTCCTGAATTTCCGCTGTCACGGCCGCATCACGCGCTCTTGGCGCGGGATGACCGGCGGTCCATCGCCGTTCATCGCTCCTCCCGACCTTGCGAATGTCCTGCGGGACGCATACCCGGGCACGGACCACCGAAACCCGGCAGCCGATCACCGTCCTCCCTCGTCCACAGTGGACAAGATGGTGGCGTCCCCCTGGGCGTTTGACCTGCCCGCCGCGCGGCTACCCGGGTGCCGAAGCCGTTCGGGAGGTGTTCCGTGATCGAAGAAGTGAACCGGGCCCCGACCGAGGACCGTTCGGTCGGCGAACTGGTCTCCGACCTGACCGACGAGCTGAAACGGCTCGTCCGCGACGAACTCCGGCTCGCGCGGGCCGAGTTGCGGGACAAGGGCAAGCACTTCGGGCGCGGCGCCGGTCTCGTCGGCGCGGCGGGACTGATCGCGGTGCTCGGTGCCGCGACGCTGGTGGCGGCCGCGGTACTCGCGCTGGCGCTCGTGCTGCCCGGCTGGCTGTCCGCGGTGATCGTCGGCGCGGTCCTGCTGCTGGTGGCCGGAATCGCCGCACTGGCAGGCAAGAAGCAGGTCGGCCAGGCGGTCCCGCCGGTACCGGAGGACACCGCAGGCTCGGTGCGGGACGACATCGAGACCGTCAAACGAGGAGTGCGATCGCATGGGTGAGCACGAGAAGTTTCCCGCCGACGCCGAGGAAGCCAGGATCGACCGCGACGTCACCCGCGAAGAACTGACCGCAACGCTCGACGCGCTCGCGGCCAAGCTCGATGTGCGCGAACGCGTGCGGGAGAACGTCGACGACAAGGTGGAGCAGGCGAGCGCGCGGATCGCGTCGACGGTGTCGGTGCCCGCCGCCGAGAAGTTCCGGCAGGGTGCCGGCGCGGTCCGCAGTCATCCGGTACCGGTCTTCGCCACGGCCTTCGCCGTGGTGGTCCTGATCCGGCTGCTCCTGCGCCGGCGCGGCCGCTGACGGCCCCCTGCCCGGGCGATGCCGGGTTTATCCGGGATGCCCGGTGGTTAACCGGAGGACGTAGTCCGCCCGGAAGGAGTGAAGGTCATGCCCCAGCAGGCGTGGAACTCGAAACGCGAGCGTCAGTACCAGCACATCAAGGAATCGCAGAAGGAACGCGGCACCGGCGAGGACCGCGCGGAGGAGATCGCCGCGCGCACGGTCAACAAGAACCGTGCCCGGTCCGGCGAATCGCGCTCGGCGAGCAAGACGTCCACCCGGGACAAGTCGCCGCAGCAACGAGGCGGTCACCGGTCCGGCAAACGCCTCGGCCCCGGCGGGCCGACCAAGGAACAGCTCTACAACGACGCCAGGAAACGCAACATCCACGGTCGTTCCACGATGACGAAGAAGCAGCTCCAGCAGGCACTCGGCCGGTGACCGGGAGACCGAGGAGCCCGATGAGCGAACCGGAGGATTCCGACCAGCGAAGGCTCGCCCGCAACCTCAGCGAACTCCTGCAGGAGGTACGTGTCGCGCAGAACGGCGTCCAGGTGCTCTTCGGGTTCCTGCTCTCGCTGGCGTTCACCGAACGCTACGCCCAGGCGGGTGGATTCCTGCACCACGTGCACGTCGTGACGGTGCTGCTCGCGGCGGGCGCGGTCGCCCTGCTGATCGCGCCCGCCGCGTGGCACCGGCTGCTGTTCCGGCGGGGCATGCGGGAGGTGATCGTGCGCGGCACCTCCGTGCTGGCCGTGCTGGGGCTCGTCCTGCTCGCCGCCGCGATGACCGGCACCGTGCTGATGATCGCCTACCTGGTCTTCGGCGGTGTGCCGGCCGCGGTGCTCAGCGCCGCCACCGCGCTGGTGTTCCTGCTGCTGTGGTTCGTCATCCCGCTGTGGCTGCGGCTCTTCCGGTGAGCCGCTGGTTGTGCTCGGCGGGTGCGCGCCATAGGCTGGAATCCGGTTCAACCAGCAGCCGACCCGAGGACGTATCCGGGCTCGGTAGCTGGCACCCTCGTCCAGCGGAGTCCGGTCCACAGCCGACACCTCTGGAGCCGTCATGGACTTCCTCTCACCGGAAGCGCACTCCGCGCCGGGGCCGCAGTTGACCGTGCGCACCTCGCTCGCCCGTCCCGACCTGGTGCTGCTCGATGTGATCGGCGAGGTGGATCTGTCCACCCGGCCCATCCTCGACACCGCGCTGTCGGCCGCGCTGCACCGGGAACCCGAGGTACTGATCGTCGATCTGACCGAGGTGAGCTTCCTCGGCAGCACCGGCTTGTCCCTGCTCGTCGAGTCCAACCTGGCCGCGATCGTCGGCGGCACGGACCTCCGGATCGCGAGCCATTCCCATACCGTGCAACGGCTTCTCCGGCTCACCGGGGTGGACCGGGAACTCCGTCTGTACCCGTCCAGATCCGGCGCGCTGCGCGACGTCGGGCGCGGCTGAGTTCCGTCCTCTGTGGACCGGCCCGGTGGTACGGGTGTCAGTGGCCGAGCAGGAAGCGTGCCTCGACACACGTGCCCGCCGGGCCGGTGTGCGTCCGCACCAGGTCCGCCACATGGTGGACCAGCAACAGCCCGCGGCCGCGAACCTGGCCGGGCACGGCGGGGCGGCGGCCGGCGAGCGGGTCGGCGAGCCGGCCGCTGTCGCGCACCTGGCACACCAGGTACGCCTCGTCCGTGCCCATCAGCACTTCGGCGGTCCCGCCGCCGTGTTCGAGACTGTTGCCGGCGAGCTCGGTGAGCGCGAGCGCGACGTCCTGGACACGCTCGGCGCCTAGCCCGGCTTCGGCCGCCAACCCGACCGCCACGTGACGCAGCGCGGACAGCCCCGTCAGCTCGACGGTGACGGCGGTGGCGTCGGCGAGCGGGGGCAGTGGCCGGTTGTAGTCGGCGACGACGTCGTCGGGTGCATACCGGTCACTGGTGCGTTGCCCGTCCGCGTCGACGATGAGCGGATGCGTCCGCAGCGCGTCCGTGAGCACCTTCGGCCGGAGGGTGCCGACGTCGTAGGGACACAGGATCGTGGCCGGGAGGCCGGCGAAGGCGTGGTTGATCAACGCCTCGTGCTGCGCGCACGCGGGATACTCGCGCGCGGAACGGCCTGCCCAGATCGGTTCGCCGATGATCCGGACGCGCCTGCCGGGATACCGGTCGGCGAAGGCACGCAGCACGCCGGGGATGATGTGGCCGGGATTGCGCCCTGCCTCGGTCATGTCGACCATGACCACGTCCCCGGCGGCGCTGCCGAGCGCGCCGCGCAGGAGTTCGAGGTTGTCCCGCGGCACCGCGACCGCGACCGGCTCGCCGGCGGCGAGCGCCCCGGTCACGAACGGGACCGTGCCCGCCAGGTATTCCGGCTCACCGCGGTAGAACAACGCCGGATGCGTGAACGGTTCCTGTTCAGCCGTGCCGCGCGGCCGGTCGGCCGTCGCGGCGGTGTCGGAAAAGGTCCCTCGCATCACCGCGCTATATACCCCGGCCCGCGGACCGGTAAACCACCCGGCCCGGTCAGGGAGGGCCGAGATACCGGTTCATGCGCTCGGCCTGGCTCCGGCGGTTTTCCGTGCCGGGCACGGCCACCGGCAGCCCGGCGCCCCGCCGGTAGCCGACGACGTCGGTGACGAACCGCGCCACGTCCTCGGGGGCGGGCACCGTGTCACCACCGAGCCGGGACAGCACGATCGGTGATTCCGCGGGGCGGGTCTCCACCGAAACCACCCACCCCTGCCGTTCGCTCCAGACCAGCATCAGGTCCCGGTCGGCGTACTCGGGCCGGCGGCGCGTGAGTGCCAGGTAGGCCGTCGCCGTGTCGGTGACCTCGCAGCTCGTGCCCTCGGGGGCGACACCGACCACGTCGGCGACCGCGCGCACGTACCCCTTCAGCGCGCGGGCCAGCACCAGCGTTTCATCTTCGGATCCGCCTTCCGCTGCGAAACCCGGACCCTGCTCGACGGGATCGGGCAGGCCGAGCATGGCCAGTAGTTCATGACGGTCACGCGCGTCGCGGGAATTGCCTGCCACGGCCCGGACGGCCCTGGCTCGCAATGTCGCCTCGGCCTCGGCCGCGTCGGCCCTTGCCCTGGCGAATTCGCCTCGCGGAGATCGGTCCGTGGGGGACGGGGACATGCGAACTCCGTTCCGGCCCGGATGCCCGGGCCGTTCCTGACCCTACCGCACAAAACCGCTCCTGGACCGCCCGATTCTCCGACCGTCCACTCCGGACGGTCCGGCGGCGTGGTTCGGCCCGGCCCCGGTGGGTACCCGGCGAAGACGGGAATCCCCACGAAACCAGAAGGGAACGGACATGACGGCGACGTTGCGGGGCAAGCGAGTGGCGATACTGGCCGCCGACGGCGTGGAGCAGGTCGAACTGGTCGAACCACGGAAAGCGGTGACGGCCGCGGGGGCAACGGCCGAGCTCGTTTCGCTCGGGCCGGGAAGGATCCAGGCGATGAACGGGGACATCGACAAGGGCGACGAGTTCGAGGTCGACAAGGTCCTCGGCGACGTGTCGGCCGACGACTACGACGCGCTGCTGCTCCCCGGCGGCACGATGAACCCGGACAACCTGCGCCGCGACCCGGCGGCGGTGCGGTTCGCCGGGGACTTCGTCCGCGGCGGCAAACCGGTGGGCGTGATCTGCCACGGCCCGTGGACGCTGGTCGAGGCCGACGTCGTGCGCGGCCGCACCCTGACGTCGTTTCCCAGTGTGCGCACCGATATCCGCAACGCGGGCGGCACGGTCGTCGACGAGGAGGTCGTCGTCGACGGAGCGCTCGTGTCGAGCCGCAACCCCGGCGACCTGCCCGCGTTCTGCCGCGCGATCGTCGAGCGGTTCGCCTGATTCCGCCGGGTCGGCAGGCAGCGCCGTCCGGTACCGGCGGGGGCAGCCGGTACCGGACGGCGCGAGACTGTCGCGGCGGACTCGTCAGTGCACCGCGCGGCGGTGCCAGATCCGCCGCGGTCCCGGCAGCCCGATCCGGGCGATCAGGTGGGTGAGGATCATGCCGATCACCAGCCACACCACCGCGGCGAGCCCCTCGTTGACGAGCGTGCGCAGCTTGGCGTCGCCCGGGGTGAACAGATCGCGCAGGCCGAGGGACACCGAGCCGGACCAGGTGTCGATGAAGCGGGCGAAAGTGTTGGCCGGGTTGGCGTCCGCGTAGACCAGCACGATGTGCAGGGCGAGAATCAGCGCGAACAGCACGCAGATCACCCGGATCACCGCGTTGAGGGTGCGGACGATCCGCACCCGGGGATGGACGCGTTCCACCACCTCTTCCTCCTCGGCCGGGGTGAGGCGTTCATAGGGTTCCGAATGCGTCATCGTCGACCTTCTTCCTCGCGACCACCATCCACTGTGGACTTTCCGGGCCGCGCTCGTGGCCGACGGGTACCCCGCCCCCGTCCCCCGAAACACGCGCCGGCCAGGTCGTCCGGGCGACGCGGACGGCGCCGGGGCCGCCACGGTCCGCCGCCGGCGGTCACGCAGCGAGTTCAGCTGCCTCCCGCGGGTTTACAACCACGTCCGCTGTTCGTAGTATCCGGCCGGAGCCGAACGTGTGCTCCGCGTCACGAGGTGGAGGTCAGCCGATGGCACGCATGCCTCGCCACAGGAAACCGGGACCGCGGGTGAACGTCGTTCGCCGGTTCGCGCTGACCGCGTCCCTGCTCGTGGTCGCGGGCGGCGCCGCCGTCCCGCTGCTGGCCCCGGAGGAACACCACATCGCGGTGAGCGCGCCCGCGGCCGATCGCCTGCCGCCCGCGGACTCGGCGCCGGGAACCGCCTCGGCCGCGACGTTCACGCTTTCGCCCGTCCCGCCGCGGCCCAGCCCGGCTTCCCCGCCCGCCACCGTGTCCACCACGACGCCGATGACGACGACCTTCACGGCGACCCCGCTGCCGTCCGGCGCCGCGATGGCCACCCTCAACGGCACGACCAGTTCCTCGCCGTCCACCACCGGCACGGCGACGTCCTCCGGGCTCCTGCCACCGCCGGCCGGCACGTCGGCGGCCATTCCCCCGCCGCCGGCCACGACGGAACCGGCACCCAGCGCGAGTCCGACGATCTGGGACTACCTCGGCCGGTTCTACCAATGGTTCACCGGCTGATTTCCGCGTGATTTCCCCCGGTCCCGCACCACTCAGCGGTGCAGAACGAGCTCTCTTTCCCCGGCCCCACGTTCCCCGGTACGGCGAATCGGGATACTCCCGAGCAGCAGCAGAATCCCGAGCCCGCCCAAGATCACGTGGCCGGCTGTCAGGCACAGCCCGCACAATCCGATCCACAGGGCGATCTTCATTGCGCCAGTGTAGGTCCGCCGCCGAGACCGGGCGGGAAAACTTGGGAAAGACTTAGGGTTGTCGCCCTCGCGTATTTCGTTATTTCCCCGTGACCGCTCCAGTGGAAACGCGGTACGCAATCCGCGTGCAAGATCGATCCCGCGCATTTTCTCCCTCGCATTGTCCCGCACGGACAACGCACTGCGTCGAGTCCCACACTCACGCGCCCGAGTTCCACACCCGGGAGCCCGAGTTCCACACTCACGCGGCAAGGTGCTCGCGCCTGAACGTGGAACTCGGGCTCTTGAACGTGGGACTCGCCGGGCGTCAGGCGTTCGTCGTGGCTTCCTGCGCCCGCTCGCGCAACAGGAAGCGCTGGATCTTCCCGCTCGGCGTCTTCGGCAGCTCGGTCACGTAGTGCACTTCGCGGGGGTAGACGTGTGCGGCCAGCCGACTTTTGACGAGTTGCTTCAGCTCTTCGGTGAGCCCGTCACCGGTTTCGACACCGTCACGAACGACGACATACGCGACGACGACCTCGCCGCGCAGCGCGTCCGGGGTGCCGATGACTGCGGCCTCGGCGACGGAAGGGTGTTGCACCAGCGCGCTTTCCACCTCGAACGGGCCGATCCGGTACCCCGCCATGAGGATCACGTCGTCGTCGCGCGAGCCGAAGGTGAGATAGCCGTCGGCGCTCTTGGCCGCGACGTCACCGGTGTAGTACCAGCGCCGATCCTCGCTGAACCGTTCGGCGCTGCGCTCGGGCGCGTTGCGGTACCCGGAAAACGGCATCAGCGGGCTGCGCGTGAGGTCCACGGCGACCCTGCCCGCCTCGCCGGGCTCGGCGATCTCGTCGGAGCCGGACTTCAGCACCTCGACGGCGAACCCGGGCAGCGGACGGCCCATCGAGCCGGGCCGGATCTCGGCGACGAGGCCGGGGTGCCAGGCGTTGCCCACCATCATCCCGGTCTCGGTCTGCCCGTAGTGGTCCCGCACGGGAATGCCGAACGTGTCGAGCGCCCAGCTGATCACGTCCGGGGTCAGCGGTTCGCCCGCCGACGAGCAGTGCCGCAGCCGCAGGCCCTCGGGCACCTCGGCCCCGGCGTTGCGCAGTGCCCGGTAGACGGTCGGCCCTGCGGTGAAGTTGGTGACGCGAAAGCGCGTCAGCACCTGCCAGGTCAGTTCCGGCGAGAAGCCCGCGTGCAGCAGGAGGCTGCGCCTGCCGGTGGCCAGCGGCCCGGCGATCGCGTAGTAGAGCCCGTACGCCCAGCCGGGATCGGCCGCGTTCCAGAACACGTCGTCGTCGGTGTGGTCGAGGCCGAACTGCTGGTAGGCATGGATTCCGGCGAGGCCGCGCACCGGGACCGGGACCGCTTTCGGCGTCCCGGTGGTGCCCGAGGTGAACAGCTCGATCAAGGTGCCCTCGCCACCGACGGCGACCGGGTCCGGAAGCGGCGCGTCCTCGGCGAGCAGATCCGCGAACGCCAGATCGCCGCCGCTCGCCTCGCCGGTGGTGATGACCAGCCACCCGGCGTCGGCGGGGATGTCCTCGCCGGGCTCCAGTTTCGCCCGCTGCGAGGGGTCGACGACGACGGCCTTGGTGCCGTTCCCGGTGATGCGCAGGGCGATCGCGGGCGGGGCGAACGCGGTGAACAGCGGCACCTGGACCGCGCCGAGCCGCCAGATCCCGAGCAGCGCGACGACGAGTTCGGCGGATTTGCCCATCAGGGTCGCGACGCGGTCGCCGGGACCGATCCCGCGGGCGGCCAGCGCGGCGGCGAACCGGCCCGACGCCTCGTCCAGCTCGCCGAAGGTCAGGTCGCGACTGCTCAGGTCCGCTTCGATGACCGTGAAGGCGACAGCGTCGGCCGGATGACGGCGGCACAGCAGGTCGAGAGCACTGGCGCCGGGCGCGCCGTAGACGGCCAACAGGTCCAGGGCGGTCTGCTCCGGTGAGGTCATGTATCGCTCCGACGAAGGTCGTGGGCAGCGTGCCGGGGCCACGTTGCCGCAGGTGGTCGTACTATCAGGGGGTCCGTTACCCGCCGACTACCCCCGAACAGGGGTGATGCGCGCATGCCGACACCGGAGCCGGCCGACAGCGCCGAAGTCCGTCGTGCCCTCGGCACGGTCCGGACCTCCGCGCGGCTGCCGCTCGCGTTCGGTGGCGTGGTCGCCGGCGGTTCCGAGCTGCGGATGAGCGAGCTTGTGGGCACCGCGACCAACTCCCTGCGCGGCCTCGTGGTGGCCGAGGGCCGCGGGCTGGGTGGCCAGGCGATCGCGGCGCGCCGCCCGGTGGCCGTCACCGACTACTACGCGAGCGACTCCATCAGTCACCATTTCGACAACGCGGTCCGGGCCGAGGGTGTCCGGTCGGCCCTCGCCGTGCCGGTGATCGTGCGCCGCTCGGTGCGTGCGGTGCTCTACGGCGCGGTCCGGGAGGCGGTGCGCTTCGGGGACCCGGCGATCGACGCGGTCGCGCAGGCCGCCCGTGACCTGGAACAGGAACTCGCCGTCCGCGACGAGGTGGAACGCCGCCTGGCGCTGCTCACCGCGCCCCAGCAGCTGGCCGGGATGGCCGCCGACACCGCGTCGGCCGAACGGGAGACGCTCCGCCGCGGCCACGCCGAACTGCGGCTACTCAGCCGCGAGGTCACCGACGAGGCGCTGCGCGAGCGGATCGACGCGGTCACCGCGACCCTCGCCGGCGCCGCGACGCCCCCGGACGCCCCGGCGCCATCGCTGTCCGTGCGCGAACTCGACGTCCTCGCCTGCGTCGCCGCGGGCCAGACCAACGCCGAAATCGCCACGACGTTGTCCATCGGCGCCGAGACGGTCAAGAGCTACCTGCGTGGCGCCATGTGCAAACTCGACTGCCACACCAGGCTCCAAGCCGTCAACGCCGCCCGCCGCGCCGGCCTCCTCCCCTAGCGGATTCGCGTACCTGGACAGTCGGCCGACGTACCCACGCAGTCGGCTCACCAACCGACCCTCCAGGTACACGAACCGACCCCCTGGGTACGCGAGTTCGCCCATCGAGCCGCGACGATCACGAGGTGGCGGCGCGTTTGAGGGTGCGGATGACCGGGGCGGTCTCGAGGTGGTCGATGGCGTCGATGCTGCCGACCTGTTCGGTGAGGTAGGTGTACAACGCCTCGACGTCGCGGCAGAGCACCTTGGCGATCAGGTTGCTCGGCCCGGTCGTCGCCGCGACGAACGCGGCTTCCTGGTGTCCCGCAAGGGCTTCGGCGACTTCGACCAGTCGCGTCGGCCGCACCGAGAGCCACAGCACGGCCTGCGCGTGGAAGCCCAGCAGCGCCGGGTCCATGTCCATGTCGAAGTAGAGCACCCCGGCCCGCCGCAGCTGATGGACGCGGCGGCGGACGGTCGCCTCGGCCCAGCCCGTGGCCGCGGCGAGATCGGCGAAGGACATGCGGCCGTCCTGACGCAGCAGCGCGAGCAAGGGCTCGTCGGCCGCGATGCCGGCCGGATCGAGGGGCTCGCCGGAAGGATCCGGCGGCTCCGGAGTGAGCCGGTCGATCTGCTCCGGCGTAAGCGCCGCCGCGCGTCCGTCCCAGCCGACCGGGCCGCCGACGAATGTCCTCAGTAGACAGTGGGCGGACACCGCCACGACGCGCGGGGTCCGCGGAAGTTCCTGCAGCAGCAGGGATTCCGGCGCGTCCGGCCCCGGGGAGCGGATGACACAGACGATCTCCGTGCCGCCGGAGGTGAGCTGTACCCAGCGCGTGTCGTCGCGGCGGGTCAGCGCGTTCGCCACCTTCAGCGCCGCGTCGGGCGTGCAGCGCAGCCGGACGAACCATTCGACCTGCCCCAGCCGCCGCGGATCGGTCATCCCGACGACGCGCAGCGCGCTGTCGGCCCGCAGCTTGCGGTAGCGGCGCGCGACGGTCTGCTGGGACGTCCCGAGCACCTCCGCGACGTGGTTGAACGCCGCCCGCCCATCGATGTGCAGTGCGTGGACCAATGCGCGGTCGAGTTCATCCAGTGGCATATTCCGATCGTAGCCGCTGACGCATGGAACTATCCGTCGGAAGCTGCGCAGTAGATGGATCGAATCGCAGCACTTTCCTACCTTCACGGATATGACCGTTCAGTACACGTCCCCCGTGGCCCCGCCGCACCGGGGCCGGTGGCTCGCCCTCGCGGCGCTCCTCCTCGCGGAGGCCATGAACCTGCTCGACGCCACGATCACGCAGGTCGCCTCCCCCGCCATCCGCGCCGATCTGGGCGTCTCCGACGGCCAGCTGCAGTGGGTGAGCGCGGGCTACACCCTGCCGTTCGCGGTGCTGCTGATCACCGGCGGGCGGATCGGCGACATCCTCGGCCGCCGCCGCACGTTCGTCCTCGGCACGGCCGCGTTCGTGGTGTGCTCGGCGCTGTGCGCGTTCGCCCCGGGCATCGGGTTCCTGCTCGCGGCCCGCGCGGTGCAGGGCGCGAGCGCGGCGTTG
Organism: Amycolatopsis sp. NPDC059021; assembly: GCF_042739895.1. Classification (NCBI taxonomy): domain Bacteria; kingdom Bacillati; phylum Actinomycetota; class Actinomycetes; order Pseudonocardiales; family Pseudonocardiaceae; genus Amycolatopsis; species Amycolatopsis sp. NPDC059021. The sequence continues at coordinate 17,210 of NZ_JBHYIQ010000090.1, read as the reverse complement.
ATCATCCCGCAGACGTTCGGGCTGATCCGCGCGATGTTCGATGGGCCGGAGCGAGCGAAGGCGCTGGGCACGATCGGGCCGGTGATGGCGCTGGCTTCGGTGTGCGGCCCGGTTCTCGGCGGTGTGCTCACCGACGCCGACATCCTCGGTTCGGGCTGGCGCGCGGTGTTCCTGGTCAACGTGCCGCTGGGCCTGCTCGTCCTGCTGGCCACCCCGCTCGTCCTGGAGGACCGCTCCCCCACGAGGCCGCGGCTCGACGTCGCGGGCACGGCGCTCGCGGCGGTGGCGACCGGGCTGATGATCTACCCGCTGGTGCAGGGCAACGACGCGGGCTGGGCGCCGTGGACCTGGCTGTGCCTGCTGGCGGGCGTCGCGCTGTTCGCGGTCTTCGTGCGTCACCAGGTCGGCAAGGCCCGTCGCGGGGGCAGCCCGCTGGTCGAGCCGGGCCTGTTCCGCGACCGCGTGTTCCCCGCTTCGCTGGTTTCCTCGCTGCTGTTCTTCGCGATGATGAACGGCCTGATGTTCGTTCTCGTCGTGTTCTTCCAGCTCGGCGGCCGGACCGGCGCACTGGGCGCGGGGCTGGGCATGCTGCCGTGGTCGGTGGGACTGGCGATCGGCTCGTGGTGCACCGGCCGCTATCTCGTCCCCCGCTTCGGCGCGCGGGTGATGCGGGTCGCCGTGCTCGTCATCGTGGCAGGCCTGGCCGGGACGGCGGTGCTCATCGACGCGCCTTGGCCCGCGCTGATGTGGCCGCTGCTGGTGTCGGGCACCGGGCTCGGGATGTTCACCGTCCCGTTCTTCACCAACGCACTGTCCCGTGTGGACCATCACGAGACCGGCTCCGCGTCCGGGCTGCTCAACGCCGCCCAGCAGTTCGGCGCCACGGCCGGGGTCGCGGTGCTCGGCGCGGCGTTCTTCCACCTCGGCGGCGTCGGCGGGACCCGGCTCGCACTGGGGATCTCGCTCGGAATGCTCGTGCTCGTCCTGGCCCTGACCCGCCCGATGCTGAAGGGGACTTTCCTCTCGTAAGACGCGCTGAAGGGGGGGGGGGGGTGGGGTGGGGGGGGGCGGGGAGAAAGAGAACACTGGACAGGGCCAGAGACGCGCAGAAGAGTGTCGAGAGCGCTCTAGACAGAG
>NZ_JBHYIQ010000090.1:0-16063 GCF_042739895.1 Amycolatopsis sp. NPDC059021 | reverse complement strand
TGCTCGGCCTCGGCCGGCCCCTCCCCCGCCCTTGGGTGTGGGGTATTTTCCTCTATACACCCGCTCTTTTGGGTCTTTCCCTCCCAGGCTTGGCGCCAACCCCCCCCTTCAGCTCACGGCTCAATGCGGCCATCAAGTGGCCTATATGCCCGGCAGAGTGACCTCCATGACCGCACCACACCCCTTCCGCATCGACGTCCCGCAGGCCGACCTCGACGAGCTCGCCGATCGCCTCGCCCGCACCCGCTGGCCCGGTGAGATCCCCGGCGTCGGCTGGTCGTACGGCGTCAACGAGGACTACCTGCGGGACCTCGTCGAGTACTGGCGCACCGGCTACGACTGGCGCCGCCACGAAGCGCGGCTCAACGCCGTCCCGCAGTTCACCACGGAGATCGACGGGCAGAACGTCCACTTCCTGCACATCCGCTCCCCCGAACCGGACGCGACGCCGCTGCTGATCACGCACGGCTGGCCGAGCACCGTGTACGACTTCCTCGACATCCTCGGGCCGCTCACGAATCCTCGCGAATTCGGCGGCGACCCGGCCGACGCCTTCCACGTCGTAGCGCCTTCCGTGCCCGGGTTCGCGTTTTCCGGGCCGACCAAGGAAACCGGCTGGGGTGTCAGCCGCATCGCCCGCGCGTGGCTGGAACTGATGACCCGCCTCGGCTACGAACGGTTCGGCGCGCAGGGCGGCGACTTCGGCAGCATCGTGTCCCCGGCGATGGGCCGGATCGCGCCCGACCGCGTCCTCGGCGTGCACGTCAACGCGCTCGCCGACGCGTCGGTGTCGACGGACCCGGACGATCTGTCGATGCTGTCCGACGCCGAGCGCGAACTGGCCGAGCACCAGAGCATGCTGTGGATGCAGCATTCCGGCTACGCCACCCAGATGTCGACGCGCCCGCAGACCCTGGCCTACGCGCTCAACGACTCACCCGCCGGCCAGCTCGCGTGGAACCTGGAATGGTTCGTGGACTGGGATCCCACGCAGACCAAGCAAACCCCGGTCGACCGCGACGCGATCCTCACCGGCGTCTCGATCTTCTGGCTGACCCAGACCACCGGTTCGGCCGCGCGGCTGTACCTCGAAGGCGGGAAGGAGGCTTGGGGAGTACGTCCGCAGCCTTCTCCGGTCCCGACCGGCGTCGCGAACTTCCTCGGCGACGGCGCGATCCGCGGGCTCGCCGAGCTGTCGAACACCATCACGCACTGGACGCGCTACGACACCGGCGGCCACTTCGCTTCGCTGCAGGCCCCGGACCTCCTGGTGTCCGACATCCGCACCTTCTTCCGCACGGTGCGCTGAGCCCGTCAAAGGGCCGTGAAGGCCTCCTTCACAGCGTTGAGCGCTGTGAAGGAGGCCTTCACGGAAGTGCGCAGTGCCAGGGAGAGGTGTGTCACCAAAGCGTCAGTGCCTCGTGGTGATCGCGGGGAAGCGCGTTAAGAGGCCGTAGGGACGCGGCGGCGCGGGGACGGCGTGACCGCAGCCTGGGGCCGTGACCACCACTCTCAGCCCCGCCCGCACCACGGGCGGCAAGAACGAAGACCGGCATCGCCTGTCCGTGATCGGCGGGCTCGCCGCGCTTTCCCTCGACGCCATGGCATCCGTGGCGTACGGACCCGAAGCGATCGTGCTCGTGCTGGCCGTCGCGGGCGGGACCGGGCTCGGCTTCACGCTCCCGGTCACGCTCGCGATCGCGCTGCTGCTGGCGGTGCTGACGCTGTCCTACCGGCAGGTCATCGCGGCGTTCCCGAACGGCGGCGGCGCGTACGGCGTCAGCCGGGAGTATCTGGGCAGGCGGGCTTCGCTGGTCGCTGCCGCGTCGTTGATCGTCGACTACGTCCTCAACGTCGCGGTCTCGGTGGCCGCCGGGGTCGCGGCGCTGACGTCGGCCTTCCCGCAGTTGCTGCCCTACACCGTCTGGCTGTGCCTCGGCGTGCTGGCGCTGGTGACCGGGATCAACCTGCGCGGCATCGCGAACAGCGCGCGGGCGTTCGTGGTGCCCACCGCGATCTACGTCGGCGCGATCCTGGTGGTCGTCGTGGTCGGCCTGATCCGCACCGACCCCGCCACCGCGATCGCCGCCGCTCCCGCCCACGCGCAGAGCCTCGAAACGATCGGGATCCTGTTGCTGCTCAAGGCTTTCGCGAACGGCTGCTCGGCGCTGACCGGCGTCGAGGCGATCGCCAACGCCGTCCCGTCGTTCCGCAAGCCGAGGGTGAAGCGCGCGCAGAGCGCCGAAGTCGCGCTCGGCGGGCTGCTCGCGGTGATGCTCATCGGCATCGCGATCCTGATCGAGAAGTTCTCCATCCAGCCGGTCGACGGCGTGACCGTGCTCTCGCAGGTCACCGGCGCCGCGCTGGGCAACGGTTTCGGCTTCTACGTCGTCCAGTTCTCCACCGTCGTCCTGCTCGCGCTGGCCGCGAACACCTCCTTCGGCGGCCTGCCCGTGCTGGCGCAACTGCTCGCGGAGCACAACAACCTGCCGCATGTGTTCGCGTTGCGCGCCGAGCGTCAGGTGCATCGCTACGGCATCGGTTTCCTCGCGATCACCGCGGCACTGCTGCTGATCATCTCCGAAGGGCAGATGAACACGCTCGTGCCGCTGTTCGCGATCGGCGTGTTCGTCGGGTTCACGCTGTCGCAGGTCGGCATGGTCCGGCACTGGCGCCGGACACGACCGCAGGGCTGGCACGGGAAGGTGTTCATCAACGGGTTCGGCGCGGCGCTCACCGCGATCGCGGCGGTCGTCGTCACGGCCACGAAGTTCGGTGAAGGCGGCTGGCTGATCGTCGTCGCGCTGCCCGCGCTCGTCCTGCTCATGGAATGGGTGCACCGGACCTACCGCCGTATCGGGGAAAGTCTCGAACTCGGCCGCACACCGGCTCCGCCCCGCCCGCACCGCGCCAGGGTGATCGTGCCCGTCCATTCGGTGACCCGGCTGACCCGCGACGCGCTCGCGGCCGCGCTGTCACTCGGCGACCGCGTCGAAGCCGTCACGGTGACCCACCCCGGCGAGGAGGCCGCGGCGAAGAAGTTCGTGGAGGACTGGGATCGCTGGCATCCGGACGTCCCGCTCGTGCAGCTCTACGACGAGCGCCGCCGGCTCGGCGAGCCGCTGGTCGAGTACCTGCGCGGCATCGGTGACTGCCACGCGTTCGTGCTCATCGCCGAGGTCGAGCCGGAACACCTGTGGCAGCGGGTGCTGCAGAACCAGCGCGGCGCGGTGCTCTCCCGCGCGCTGCGACGGCATTCCGACGCCGTGGTGTGCCGGATGCGGTTCCGGCTGACGCCGCACGTGTGCATCGACGTGAACTAGCGCTGCCTGACGTCCCCGCAAGCGTGTATAGTCGCTTCCGACTAATAGGGAGCGACTAACTCACCATGGCCACGCGCAAGATCCGGAACACCCTGGCGCTCGCCCTGCTCGGGCTGCTCGTCGAGAAACCGATGCACCCGTACGAAATGGCGTCCACGCTGCGGGAACGCAACAAGGACACCAGTTTCAAGATCACCACGGGGACGCTGTACGACACCGTCGAATCGCTGGCCCGGCACGGCTGGATCGAGCCGGTGGAGACCGTGCGCGAGGGCAACCGCCCGGAGCGCACGGTCTACGCCCACACCGAACTGGGGCACGAGGAGTTCGTGCGCTGGCTCGACGAACTGATCCGCGAGCCGGTCGCCGAGTACCCGAAGTTCGTCGCCGCGGTGTCCTACCTCGGCGCGCTCGGCCCCGAACGCGCCGCGGACGCGCTCGAAGAACGCGCACGGCATCTGACCAAACGCATCGAGGACATGGCCGCGGCGCTGGACGAGACGACCGGCGCCGGGATGCCCCGGCTGTTCATGATCGAGGCCGAATACCTCCGGCACGCCTGGCAGGCGGAACTGGACTGGACGCGGCAGACGATCGCCGAGATCCGCAACGGATCGCTTCCATGGCCCGAAACTCATTGACACACAGGGGGAATCTCATGTCGTCGAGTCCACTTAAGACGGACGTACTGATCGCGGGCGCCGGTCCGGCCGGGCTGATGCTCGCCATCGAACTGCGGCTGGCCGGCATCGACGTGACCATCGTCGAACGTCATCCCGAGCGCCCGGGTTACTGCCGCGGGTTCAACCTCAACGCCCGTTCGCTCGATCTGCTGGCGCGGCGCGGGCTCGCCGACGCCCTGATCGCCGAAGGCCATCGCGTGCCGAACGCCGCCGTCGGCGGGATCGACACGATGCTCCTGCTGGCCGGCACCGCCACCGATCATCCGTTCACCCTCGGGATCCCGCAGTCCCGGGTCGAGGAGTACCTCGAGGAACACGCCGTCGAGCTGGGCACGGAGATCCTGCGCGGCCACGAACTCCGCGTCTTCACCCAGGACGGCACCGGCGTCACCGCGACCGTCCACACTGGACAAGGCGAGCGGGAGATCCGCGCGAAGTTCCTGGCCGGCTGCGACGGGAGCCGGAGCGTCGTGCGCAAGCAGGCCGGAATCGCCTTCCCCGGCACCGCGGCCACGACGTACGCGTTGCTCGGCGACGTCGAGGTCGATCTCGACGAACTGCCGCTGGGCGTCACACACGGGCCGGACGGCGGGAGCGTCTTCGTCATCCCACGCCCGGGATACGTGCGGATCGTGACCAGGGACGGGAACCCGCCGGAGGACAAGGACACCCCGGTCACCCTCGAAATCCTGCAGGCCCAGGTCGACGCGGCGATCGGCAGGCACGTCGAACTCCGGGCGCCCCGCTGGATGACCCGCTTCGGCGACGCCGCGCGGCTGGCCTCGCGCTACCGGGAGGGGCGGGTACTCCTGGCCGGGGACGCCGCGCACATCCATCCGCCGTCCGGCGCGATCGGCGTCAACGTCGCGCTCGACGACGCGGTGAACCTCGGCTGGAAACTCGCCGCCACCGTGCGCGGCACCGCGCCCGCGCATCTGCTCGACACCTATCACACCGAACGGCACGCGGCGGGCGAGCGGATCCTCGCGAACACCCGCGCGCAGATGCTGCTGGGCGAGCTGAGCGAAGCCGACGACCCGGTGAAGAACCTCCTGAGCAGGATCGCCCGGCACCCGGCGGGAAACCGCGCGTTCACCGAGGTCATCGTGGGACTCGACGCGCGGTACGAGACCGTGGTGTCCGGCGATCACCCCTGGCTGGGCCGCCTCGCCCCCGACGTCCCCCTCACGACGTCCAGCGGCGAAACCCGCCTGACCGCACTCCTCCACCCCGCCCGCCCCGTCCTCCTCGACCTGACCCCGGACAACGCCTTCGCCCCCTACACGTCCACAGTGGACACGATAACCGCGGCCTGCCCGTCCCAGCCCGACCTCCGCGCCGCCCTCCTCCGCCCCGACGGTCACACCGCCTGGCTCAGCACCACCCCCGGCACCGACCCCACCCTCCCCCTGGCCCTCGCCACCTGGGCCCCCGCCTGACCCGCCGCGAGTCCCACACTCACGACATCGAGTTCCACGTTCCCGTGCCCGAGTTCTCCGTTCGCGGGGAGTCCGGCCCGCCCGCGAGTGTGGAACTCGGGCTCCTGAACGTGGGACTCAGGCGCGTGAGTGTGGGACTCAGGCGCGTGAGTGTGGGACTCAGGCGCGTGAGTGTGGGACTCGGAGGAGGCGGGCGAGGCCGTCGAGCTGGAGGCGGAGGCCGAATTCGAAGATCTCGTCGAGGCTGTCCAGTTCGACGTCCACCATCTCGGTGGCCAGCGTCGGGTAGTGGCCGGAGGCCAGCAACTCCTCCAGCAGCGTCATGTCCGCCGCGAGTCGCTGGGCGCCGCTGATCCCGGTGTCCTGTTCGAACTCGACTTCGTACGTGTTGGTCGCCGCGATCCCGCCGATGTAGCCGTTCAGCGTGACGATGACGTGCAGCCGCATCCGGCGGTCCAGCGCGGTGTCGGCCAGCGCGCGCAGCGACCAGTCGACGTGCTTCAGCGCACTGGGGATCACCGGCGGCCGCACGAGCGAGTTGAGCAGGACCGGCGCGAGCCACGGATGCCGCCGGTAGGCCCGCCACTGCACCCGCGCACCGAATTCCAGCCGGGTACGCCACTGCCGCGGCCCCGGCTCCGGCAGTTCCTCGGCACCGAACGAGGCGTCGGCCATCAGCCGCAGCAGTTCCTCCTTGTCCGGCACATACCGGTACAGCGACATCGGGCCGACGCCGAGTTCCGCGGCGAGCCTGCGCATCGACAGCGCCGCCCTGCCCTCGGTGTCGGCCAGCCGGATCGCCGCCGCCACCAGCCGCTCCCGGCTCAACGCCAGGCTCGCCGGCTCGTCCCGCGCGGGTGCGGTTCCCCGCCGCTCGTTCACCACCGAGCCGCTGCCCGGCACCGTCCGGATCCAGCCTTCCTGACGCAGCACGGAAAGCGCCTTCGACGCCGTGGCCATCGCGACACCCCAGTCACGCACCAATGCCCGTGTCGAGGGCACCCGCTCCCCCGCCCGCAGTTCGCCGTCGGTGATCCGCCGCTGGACGTCCGCCACGATCCGCTGATACGGCGCCGTCATCCTTGCCTCCCGAACTGTACTAGTGCACTAGTACGGATGCCGCTCGGCAGTACCCGTCTTCACTAGTACGGTTTCAGGGTACGCCCCGAGATTTCCCCTGACCACTTGTTGCCTTTCCAGCGTCGAAGCTACCTTGGCCGAACAGCGCGTACGGCGTATCGCACGCGGAAAGAACAGGGGGATCAGATGACCATCACCCAGGAACCGGCCGCCCGCCCGAAGCAGGCGAAACCGTGGTGGAAACGACCTTGGGTCGCGCCGCTCGGCTTCGTCGTGGCCGTCTTCCTCGTCTATTCGCTGCCGCCCTACCTCGGCCTCGACGTGACGAAGTCGCGGGTGCCACCGCCGCCGGGGGTCGGCTGGTACTACCCGATGCTGGTGACGCACATCGGGTTCGCGTCGATCGCGATGGTGACGTGCGCCCTGCAGATCTGGCCGTGGCTGCGGCAGCGGCATCCCGTGGCACACCGCCGGATCGGCCGGATCTACGTCTTCGGCGGCGTGCTCCCGGCCGGCATCGCGGCGGTGGTCATCGCGAGCGCGATGCCGATCGGCCCGGTGGCCGCGGTCAGCAACGTGATCTTCGCCCTGCTGTGGCTGTTCTTCACGTTCCAGGGTTACCGCGCGGCCCGCGCCCGGCGCTTCGGCGATCACCGGCGCTGGATGATCCGCAGCTTCGCGCTGACGATGTCGATCATCACGAACCGGATCTGGGCCGTGATCTGGGGCATGGTGCTCGCACCCCAGTTGGAGACGACGTTCGGCGGGAGCGAAGCGGCTTTGGGCTTCAGCATCGCCGGGATCACGACCTGGATCGGCTGGACGCTCCCGCTGCTGATCGCGGAGTTCTGGCTGACCGAACGCGGCAAGGGCCGCAAGCGCGTGCGCACCCCTGCCGCGAACTAGTCAGAGCGTCGAGATCTTGCCCTTGTGCAGGTTCTGGATCACGTTCCGCGGATGTTCCTTCATGTACTTCGCGGAGCCGGATTCGTAGACCACGTAGGCGTAACCGCCGTACGCGGCGATGCCCTCGGACATGCTCGGCGAGCGGAAGCAGCGCGGCGAGCCCTTGTCGAGGTCGCGGGCACCGGCGTTCACCACGTAGAGATTGCTGCGGTTGTCGTTGCCGTACGAGGTGCTGTAGACGAAGTGATCCTTGGTCACCATGAGGCCCTGGGTCTTCATCGGCACCTCGTACGCGCCGTCCTGCGTGGTCAGCGAACCATCCGCGTTGACGGTGTACCGGTACATCTTGTCCCGGCCCTTGTCGTTGAACTTGCCCGCGTACAGGTCGTTACCGTAGCTGGAGATGAACGACGCGGCGTAGACCTTGCGGGCCTCGCCGTCCTGCTTCAGATACGGGACGCCGCCCGCCTTCATCGCGGTCTTCAGCTCGGACAGCTTGTACTTGCGGATCGTGCTGCCCGCGCCCTGCACGAACGCCCAGTCGCGGACCACGGCGATCCCGCCGACGTGCGATTCGGCGATGGCGACCGTGCCGATGTGCTTGCCGCTCTTCGGGTCGATCCCGATGAGATGCGCGTCCTTACCGTCCTGATAGGACGACACGAGCAGCAGATCGTTCGCGCCGTCCCAGTTGTTCCAGGCCGCGATCCCCTGCGGGGTGTGCGTGTCCAGCCCCGGCACGGACGGCCCGAGGCCGAACCGCTTGTCGTAGGCGTAGGACGCCGACGGCCCGTTGTAGAACGGCCCGTCCTTGCCGCTGGCCTTGCTGTCGCACGTGATGGCTTCCGCCGGCGCGTCCGCTGCCGGGGTCGCCACCGCGGCCGTGGCCGTGGCGAGCACGACCGCCCCGCTCATCGCGGCGACGACGGCGTTCCTCAGCGAAGTCCTCATGCTGCTCCCTCAGTCGTGGTTCCCGGCTGGGACTTCCCCCGTTCCCGGCCGGTTCCCGCAAGGTACCAACGACTTTCGTCGGCCGCCGGACAATCGGTCACAAATCACCGCGCGACAGCGGCCAGGTTCCGTCCTCGATGCTCCAGATTTTCCGTGACCGGCTGACTGCATCCGAATGGCCTATGGCAGTTCTTCACTTATTGGTCTATACCAATTGGAAGCGTTTCCCCACACCGCTGTGGAGGTCCCCGATGCGTCTGTCCCCTCGATCCCTGCTGGCAGCCCTCGCCGGAGCGCTCGCGCTCGGCGCCGTCGCCACTCCCGCGACCGCGGCACCCGCCGCGAACCTGCCGGTCGCCCCCTACATCGACATGGGCGCGTGGCCGACGCCCAGCATGTCCGGGATGTCCGCCGCGAGCGGCGTCAAGAGCTTCACCCTGGGCTTCGTCACGTCGTACGGCTGCAAGGCGAGCTGGTTCGCCGCCTACGACCCGCGCACGAAATGGCAGGCCGACGAGATCGGCAAGATCCGGGCCGCGGGCGGCGACGTGAAGATCGCCTTCGGCGGCGCGTCCGGCATCGAACTCGCGCAGGCGTGCGGCGATGTGTCCACTTTGGCCACCGAGTACGACGCGGTGGTGAAGGCCTACAACGCCAAGTACATCGACATGGACATCGAGGGCGCGGCGGTGGCCGACCCGGCGTCGGTACAGCGTCGCTCCCAGGCGTTGAAGATCGTGCAGCAGAACAACCCCGGGCTCAGGATCTCGCTGACACTGCCCGTGCTGCCGAGCGGTCTCACCACCGACGGCGTCAACGTGGTCGCCGCGGCCAAGAACGCCGGGGTCGACCTGGACATGGTCAACGTCATGGCGATGGACTACTACCAGGGCCCCGGCGACCAGGGCGCGAAGGCGATCTCGGCGGCGAAGGCCACGCAGGCGCAGGTCAAGTCGGTGCTCGGCCTGCCGGACGCGGCGGCGTGGCAGAAGATCGGCGTGACCCCGATGCTCGGCGTCAACGACTCGCGGAACGAGATCTTCTACCAGAAGGACGCGCAGGCGCTGGTGTCCTTCGCACAGAGCGTCCACCTGGGCATGCTGTCGTTCTGGGAGCAGGGTCGCGACGCCAACGCCTGCACCGGCGCGCTCTACCGCTGCACCAACGTCCCGCAGTCACCCTACGAGTTCGCCAAGATCTTCGCCGCCTACCACGGCTGACGGCGAACTCGCGTACCCAGACGGTCGGCCGGCGTACCTGGAGAGTCGGTTGGTGAACCGACTGTCTGGGTACGTCAGCCGACTGTCCAGGGACGCGAGCCGACCTCAGGCGTGTTCGGCGATGGTGAACTTGGTGGCGTAGAAGGCGACGTGGTCCTTAATCGGGGCCACGGCGTCGTACGGCGCCTCGTACGTCCAGACGCCGTTCTCCACCGACTCGCCGTCGGCCGAGAAGCTGTAGTACGCGGCGTCGCCCTTGTAAGGGCAGTACGTCGTGTGCTCGGTCCGCTCCAGAACGCCGAAATCGACGTCCTCGCGCGGAATGTAGTGCACAGCGGGGTACGTCGACTCACGCAGCGTCAGCGCGTTGCCGCTGTCGGCGACCACGTGCCCGCCCGCGGTGACGACGACCCGGCCGGGGTTCGGCTCGACCGTGATCGGGTGGTCGGGCCCGGGAATCCGTACCTCTTTGTCCGCCATACCCACTGGCAGCGCCCGGGCCCGGCCGGTTATTCCCCGGCGGCCCGGCTCAGGGCAGGTAGTACATCGGGTTGGGCAGCTTGACCGGCCGTTCGGCGTACCCGCCCTCGAGGTCGCTGAACTGGTCGCCGAAGTTCAGCACGATGTTCGCCCCGGTGGCCGCGATGTGCGCGCGGGTCCCGGACTTGTACTGCACCGTGTTGCAGTTCAGGCCACACGGCAGGTAGTCCGGCGCCGTCTTCTTCGGCTTGAAGAACGCGCCGGCCGGGGCCGGATAGCCCTCGTTCGCCAGGTTCTTGAGCGACTGCGGGCCCTGGAACTCGTTGCGCCCGGTCAGGAAGTAGATCTTGACGCCGCGCTGGGCCGCCCAGTTCGCCAGCTCCAGGACCGGCTTGTTCGGGCCGAACGTCCCGTTGTCGATCGCTTGCTGCTGTTTGACCGGGTCGAAGCCGAAGTCGTTGTCGGCCTCCCAGCCGTAGGTGATCTCGGCGGTGTCGTCGACGTCGAACACGATCGCCGGATTCTTCACCTGGTCGGCCAGCCGCCGCGACAGATAGCGCTTGGCGTTCTCGACGACGCGCTTCGTGTCGGAGACGAAGCGGCTGGTGTCGGAGTAGTGATGCTTGCCCGCGGCGTCCAGGTAATCGCCGTAGTACGCCTTGACGTCGTTCTTGACCTGCCCGATGTTGGCGGGTTCCTTGGCACGGGCGGCGCTCGCGTCGTCCTGCCCGGCGAGCGCGGAGGCTCCGCCGGCGATCGTGGCTCCGACGGCCGCCGCGGCGGCGAGCTTGACGAGACCGGTCATACGGCTTCTGAACACGGCTTTCCTCCCAGTGAGACGCCCTCGGTGTGACGCTGACCGGGAGAACGTACTACGGAATCCGCTCGGCGCGGCACAGAAAGGCGACCGGGGACCGGCCGATCCGGGTGAGCACCACCGAAGCCTCGGCCGCGCCACGGGGTTTCAGCCTGCGACGCAAGGCGTCCGGATCGACGTCGAGACCGCGCACGAGGATTTCCAGCCTGCCGACGTCGTGTCGCTTGAGGACGGTCCGCAGTGCTTTCTCCTGGTACGGCCCGTGTTCCAGCACCCGGAACGCACGTACGCCGGACGGCGGGGTGTCGCCGGTGAGGTAGGCGATCCGCTCGTCCAGCTGCCAGAGTCCGTGCCGGGCCGCGTAGTGTCGTACCAGTCCGGCACGCACCACCGCGCCGTCGGGATCGACGATCCACTCCCCCGGCTCCCGTTGAGGCAGTTCGTCCGGTTCGGCGTCGGTGACCGTCCACTGTGTCCCGTCCGAGCGCAGCACCGTCGCCCGGCGGGAGACGCCTTCGCCGAACCCACGCCACAAGCAGGCCTCACGGACCTGACCGTCCAAAGAGACCAGTTCGATCTCCGAAGCCCAGGGCGCGATCGCGAAGTCGAGGCCGGGCGCGCATTTCACGGACAGCGGCCGACCGGGATACGCCGCGACGAGATCGTCCAGCGGAGGCAGGAAGTCCGCCGGTTTCCACGACCGGCGTCCGGCCGAATCGCGTCGTGCCGGATCGGCGACCACCACCGTGTCGCGGCTGACCGGGCACAACGCGTCGGCTATCACCAAGCCCGGCGTAACCCCGGCGGATCGCGCGTTGTGCCGGGCCATCGCCAGCCGCACAGGGTCCACATCGGACCCCAGCGCACACCGGGCGACCCGTGCGATCTCGATCAGGTCGGCACCCACCGAGCACGTCACGTCGTGGACGTCACGACCGTCCAACCGGGACGCCCGATGCCGCGCCACGGCGGTAGCGCTCGCCTGCTGGAGTGCGTCCGAAGTGAACAGCCACGAAGCAGCGGAATCCACTTTGGATAAAGATTTCCGGCGCAGCACCAAGGTTTCCAGTACGGCACCGGCGTACTGCTCCCCCACCGCCCTGCGCACGAACGCGACGTCGGCCAGCCGCGAGGAATCCGTCAGCGGCAGCGCCGCGCACTCGGCGAGCGCCGCGCTTCCCGCGCTGGAGCGCAGGAAGGCGACGTCGTCGAGAGTGAATCCATAGGCCATCTACTACGAAGGACGCTTGGTCCCGGTGATCATCACGTTGTAGAACAGCTCACGCGGCAGCACCTTCGAGAGCAGCTTCTTGTCCAAAGCGGACAGCCGCAGCCAAAGCCGGTAGGCGAACAGGCGCCAGCGCAGCGTCAGTTTCTCCTGCGGCACAGCGGCCTCGAAGGTCCGGATCGGCCAGCCGGTCAGCGCGGCGGCGAACTCCTCGGTGACCGCGCGGACGTCCTGCGCGCCCGCACCGCGAGCCATCGACTCCAGCTCCGACGGGTCGAAGGTGTGGATGTCGACCACGGCCTCCAGGGCCGCCGCCCGCGACGATTCGTCCAATTCGGACTGTGGCCGCCGCCAGCCGGACAACGCGGGCAGTTTGGTGAGGTTCGTGGTGAGGAACCAGGTGACCTGCCCGAGCTTGCGGGCGTAGAAGTCGCCGACCTTCGTCGGCTCGCCCGCGAACACGAACCGACCGCCCGGCTTGAGCACCCGCAGCACCTCGGCGAACGCCGCGCGGACGTCCGGGATGTGGTGCAGCACCGCGTGCCCGACGACCAGGTCGAACGTGTTGTCGTCGTAGGGGATGCGCTCGGCGTCGGCGACGCGGCCGTCGACGTCGAGGCCCAGGTTCTCGGCGTTGCGCAGCGCGACCTGCACCATGCCGGGCGAGAGGTCGGTGACCGAGCCCTTCTTGATCACGCCGCCCTGCATCAGGTTCAGCAGGAAGAACCCGGTGCCGCTGCCCAGTTCCATCGCCGTCGGATACGGCTGGCCGTCCTCGCCCGCGACGGCGTTGAACACGTCGGTGGCGTAGGAAATGCAGCGCTCGTCGTAGGAGATGGACCACTTCTCGTCGTAGGTCCCGGCTTCCCAGTCGTGGTAGAGCACGTTCGCCAGCTTGGGGTCGGCGTAGGCCGCCTGGACCTCCTCGGCGCTGGCGTGCGGGTTCGGTGCCGGGTCGCTGACGGCCTTGTCGGCGGTGTCGGTCAAGGCACTACTTCCCTTCGAAGGTGGCCTTGCCGGGGCCGTTCTCGATGAACGACCGCATGCCGTTCTTCTGGTCCTCGGTCGCCCAGAGCGCTGCGAACAGGTTCGATTCGAGCTTGAGCGCGTTGCCGAGGTCGGTGTCGAGACCGCCGTCGATCGCGGCCTTCGCGGCGCGCAACGCCACGGCCGGGCCATTCGCGAACTGGGCCGCCCACTTGTGCGCCTCGGTGTAGACGTCGTCCGGCGCGACGACCTTGTCGAGGATGCCCAGCGACAACGCCTCGTCGGCCTTCACGAACCGGCCGGTGAACACCAGGTCCTTGGTCTTGCTCGGGCCGATGAGCCGCGCGAGGCGCTGCGTGCCCCCGGCCCCGGGGATGACGCCGAGCTGGATCTCCGGCTGGCCGACCTTGACGTTGTCGCCCGCGACGCGCCAGTCCGCGGTGAGGGCGAGTTCGAGACCGCCGCCGAGCGCGTAGCCGGTGATGGCGGCGACGACCGGCTTCGGGATCGAGGCGATGAGCGCGAGCGAGTTGGTCAGCGCGGTGCCGAACTTCGCGATCTCCGGGTAGGTCCGCGTGGCCATCTCCTTGATGTCCGCGCCACCGGCGAAGGTCTTCTCGCCGCCGTAGAGGATCACCGCGCGGACGTCGTCGCGGTCGGTCGCCTCACGCGCGGCGTCGGCGAGCTCGCCGGTCAGCTGGGCATTCAGGGCATTGACCGGCGGCCGGTTCAGCCGGATCGTGCCGACTCCGCCCTCGACCTCCAGGGTTACGAACTCTCCCACGCCACATCCTCCTCGTTGACGATCTGCCAGCAGGCTACCGACCGGTAAAGCCAACCCTAGCGGCGCCGGGCGAAGAACCGATCACCCGAACGCTGGAGAATCAGGTCCTGGTCGAACGTCTTCGACAGGTTTTCGCTGGTCACGACGTCGTCCACGAGCCCGGAGACGACGGCCCGGCCGTCGCGCAGGAGCAGCGCGTGGGTGAAGCCGGGCGGGATCTCCTCGACGTGGTGGGTGACCAGCACGATCGCCGGGGCCTCCGGATCCAGCGCCAGCGCCGAGAGCCGCGCGACCAGGTCCTCGCGGCCGCCGAGGTCGAGCCCGGCGGCGGGCTCGTCGAGCAGCAGCATCTCCGGGTCGGTCATCAGCGAACGCGCGATCAGCGCCCGCTTGCGCTCGCCCTCGGACAGCGTGCCGAAGGTGCGCTCCGCGAGGTTCCCGATGCCGAGCACGTTCAGCAGCTCCTGGGCACGGGCGGTGTCGAGTGTGTCGTATGCCTCACGCCAGCGGCCGACGACGGCGTACCCGGCGCTGACGACGACGTCGAGCACCTTCTCGTCGCCGGGCACGCGCTGGGCGATCGCGGCGGAGGTGAAGCCGATGCGCGGGCGCAGGTCGAAGATGTTGACCTTGCCGATCCGGTCGCCGAGCAGATCGACCGTGCCGGAGGTGGGATGCAGCTCGGCCGCGGCCAGCCTGAGCAGGGTCGTCTTGCCGGCGCCGTTCGGGCCGAGCACCACCCACCGCTCGTCCAGTTCGACATTCCAGTCGAGGCCGGCGAGGAGGTCGTTGCCGCCTCGGCGAACGCCGACGCCGGCCATCCTCACCACGAGATCGTCAAGGTCGCTGGGCTGGATCGGCTCACTCACGCGCCCATTGTGGCCGCCCTCGCGCGCGCGCCCGCACCCGCCCGGGTCGTGGATCGCTCCATGCCTGGTCGAGACGTCCAGCGACTGGGACGTCCCGCGTCCCCCGCACGCGCTGTGGCATGATCGGGTCATGTCCGCGACCGCGCCTTCCGCCCCGGTGACCCGGGGTGCGTTCTGGCGCCGCCGGACCATCGACCTGCTCCTGGTCGCCTCCTGCGGGTGTACCGCCTCGCGGCACGCCTGAGCTCATCCCCTCGACGCGGGTTCCCGCCCGCCGAGTGGTCGCGTGCCGCGCGCGTACGCCCGCCCGCAGCTATTTCCGAGGAGCCCACGTTGACCACCTCCATCGTCCGTCCCGACGTCGAGATCCACCCCCGGCTGACCGATCCGCTGCTGCCCGAGCTGCTGCACCCAAAGCGGCTGCTGTGGACGCCGCGCGAGCTGGCGGACCTGACCACCACCGTGACCACCGAGCTGACCGCGGGCCTGCGCTCGCTGCTGCGGTTCGACGAGGAGCAGCGCTGGTGGGCGCGGCTCGCGCTGACCGACGGCGTCGAGCTGTGGCTGCTGTCGTGGCTGCCCGGCCAGCACACCCAGCCGCACGACCACGGCGGCGCGTCCGGCTCGTTCACCGTGCTGCAGGGCGAACTCGGCGAGGAGTACCGCTACCCCGGCGGCCCGATCCGCCGCCGCACGCACACCGCGGGCGAGGGCATCGGCTTCGGCGCCGGACGGGCCCATCAGGTCACCGGCATCGGCGACGCTCCGGCCGCCAGCGTCCACGCCTACTCGCCGCCGCTGGTGCCGACGCGCGAATACACCACGCTGGCCGACGTCCCGAGCGAGATCCCGCCACTTCCGGCGCTGGTGCGCCCGTGACGGGTATCGACGATCTCCTGGCCTCCGCGCGATCGGTCCTGGATCGTGTGGAGCCGGAGCGGGCCCAGAAGCTCCAGGCCGAGGGCGCGCTGATCGTCGACATCCGCCCGCACGCGAATCGCCTTGCGGAGGGTGAGATCCCGGACTCGGTCATCGTCGAGCGCATCCATCTGGAATGGCGGCTCGACCCGGCGAGCGAGTGGCGGCTGCCCGAGGTCCGCGCCGATCTGCCGGTGATCGTGGTGTGCAACGAGGGCTACGCCTCCAGCCTGGCCGCCGCGGACCTGCACCGGCTCGGGCTTTCGCGCGCGACGGACCTCGTCGGCGGCTTCCGCGCGTGGCGCGCGGCGGGCCTGCCGGTGCGGCCCGGCGGCACTCCTGCTGTTCCGTGAAGGCCTCCTTCACCGCGTTGAGCGC